>NZ_JAUBQM010000001.1:0-268269 GCF_036701245.1 Microcoleus sp. Pol14D4 | reverse complement strand
CCGAACATCCGTTACATCCGTTAAACAATCCGTTGCCGAACTTCCTTCAATCCGTTACATCCGTTAAACAATCCGTTGCCGAACTTCCTTCAATCCGTTACATCCGTTACATCCGTTAAACAATCCGTTGCCGAACTTACTTCCCCATCAGCGACTTATAGGCGGTCACCTTAAGATCGATCCCAGTAATATCTGTCCCCACAACAACAGCCACCGCTCCTAAATCCAAGGCTTTTTTAGCCATTTCCGGCCCCGATATCCCGCCTTCGCAGATAACGGGAACCTTAAGCTTTTCTACCATTTCCGCAAGCAAATCAAATCCCGGCGGCGAAAAATTTTCCGTCTGGGCAGTATAACCAAAAAGAGTAGTTGCTACAGTATCTGCACCAACTTCGGCTGCCGCGATCGCAGCTTCTATTGTATCTACATCCGCCATCACTAATTTGCCCAATTCACTGTGAATTTGCCCGATTAATGTCTTTAAGTCTTCGCCGCCAGCAGGACGGTTTCTGAGAGTAGCATCAACGGCGATAATATCGGCTCCAGAATCGGCGATCGCCAGCGCGTCTTCAAACCGAGGAGTAATGTAAATCTCGCATCCCGGCAATTGCTGTTTCCAAATCCCAATTATGGGAGCAGATATCTGTTTTCGCACCGCTGCAATGTGAGCCGGAGTGTCAATCCGCACGCCCGATGCACCTCGATTGATGGCGGTTCGAGCCATTGCCGCAATTACGATCGGATCGTGCAGCGGCGAATCAGCAGGTGCTTGACAAGAAACAATTAATCCTGTAGGAATTTGACAATTAATCATGGCGAATTGGGGATGGGGAATTGGTAATTGGGAATTAAAAATTATACCAGTTCAAAAAAAAGAATGTAACTGTAGACCATATCCCAACCCATATCCAATGAGTCATTCCAAAATCTAAAATCTAAAATCTAAAATTGTATTACCCATTACCAATCCCAGCCATTAAAGAAATAATCTTGTCCAGCAATTGCTCCGGGTGAATCGGTTTAGCCAAACAATCGTTAGCTCCCGCCGTCACGAAAGATATCTGATCTGGCGGAATTTCATTAGCGCTTAAAGCTAGAATCTTGATATTTTCAGTAGCTAATTTTTGGCGCAGTTGGTGAATTATTTCGCAGCCATTCATACCGGGCAAACGCATATCTACAATCACCGCATTCGGTTGCAAAAGTTCAATTTGTTCCACCGCCGCCGAACCTTCAATCATCCACACCACTTGCAGTCCTGCTGCTGTCAGGATATCGCAAATCAGCATAGCAGTTTCTTCATCTTCTTCCACGAGTACGAGGCTGCCCCGCGAGGAATAATGCAGCGGTAAAGATGAATTAGATTTTTCATAGGTGAATTTTGTCGATTCATCTTTGGTTAGAGTTTGGAGGGGTATAAAAACGGTAAAAGTAGAGCCGACATCAACTTTAGAGTTGACTTCGATCGCGCCGCCGTGAAGCTCTACTAACTGTTTAGTTAAAGCCAATCCCAGACCTGTGCCGCCGTATTCCCGGCGGTAGGGGGAATCCAACTGCTGGAATTTTTGAAACAAAAGCGATCTCTGATTTTCTGGAATTCCAATGCCAGTATCTTTGATTTGAAAAACAGCGGTACTGCCAGCAGGTGCAGTACCGGGCGGCCGCAATGCCGGCGTTCGATTTTTATCTTCTGTCACCCAAACTCGCAGGATGACTCGCCCGCCTTTGGGAGTAAACTTAATCGCATTTCCTAAAAGATTGAAGAGAATTTGTCTTAAGCGGCGCGGGTCAGCAATGAAGCGATCGCACTCTTGTTTTATCCGCTGTTCTTGCAGCAGTTCCACGCCTTTAGCGGCAGCTTTTTCTTTGAGGGCGTGCAGGCTCTGAGAAGCTAATTTAGAAAGTGAAAATTCACTAATTTTTAATATTGCTTTTCCCGCTTCTACTTGTGATAAATCTAAAATATCGTTAATTAATTCTAATAAGTGGTCGCCGCTGTCTCGGATAGTTTGCAGGTACTGCCGCTGCTTTTGCACCGGCACTTCTTTGCTGCCAACTTTGCCGTAAGACCACCGCAGCAGCGTGTCGGAAATGCCGATGACGCAGGTGAGAGGAGTCCGCAATTCGTGGCTCATAGCTGCTAAAAATTCGCTCTTGGCGAGGCTGGCAGACTGGGCGGCGACCAGTGCATCGCGCAGTTCTTGCGTTCGCTCTATTACGCGCTGTTCTGAGGTGCGCTTTTGCTGCTGGACTTCTGCATAAAGTTCGGCTTGGTAAATGGCGATCGCCAAATGTTCTGCTATTTGTCGCAAAAATGTTTTTTTGCTTTCTTCCCACTCCCGAAAAGTACACTGGTGGGCAATTAGCAGTCCCCACAACTCGTCTTGAACGACGATCGGCACTAGCAACTTCGCCCGCACCTTCGCCCGCCGCATCAACTCTAAAAAACAAGGCTGCGAAGAGTAAGTTGTTTCCACATCCGCAACGCACAAAGCCAAACCTTTGCGATATTTCTCTCGGTCAATGACTCCATTGGTAAAACACTGCGCGTCTTCACTAAAATTCAATACAGACGAGATAGCATCGTTGGCTAAGGCTTCGTAGGTAACGCGACCTACATACAAGTAAGACCGGAAATTTTCTTGGATTTCGCCAGACCCAGAAACCGCTGCAGGTATTTCTTTAGCTAACTCGCCGTTGTGCGGCCCTGGTACTTTTTCAAATTGATAAATTAACAGGCGATCGACCTCCAAAAACTCTCGCACTCGCTCGACTGCTTTTGACAAAATTACAGGCAATTCCAAACTCTGGCGGATTTGAGTTGTCACCTGATTCAAAAGTCGCTCTTGTTCAAGCTGCTGCTGCAAAGCATCTTCTACAGGCTGACAAAATGAAATGCAAGGGCTGGCAATTTGTAATTGATTGACGGCTTCGGCAATTTGGCTTTGTAGCGTTTCTGGATCTATAACTTTGGGGGCGGATTTTCCCTCTATTTCTGTTTGGCTGTGTAGGGGCAGGTGATTATTTTGGCTGGCATTGGCAGCGAGAATATCCAGCAAATTTAGGGTGAATTCGCTTTGCAGAACGGCCGAATTGGTCTGTATATTTTTAATGGCTTGTTTGAGGGCACGAATGTCAATTTTCCACGAGGATGCGCCCGTTATTTCTGCGAGTTTGTCTGCGAGGGGAGAGAGGAAATTGGCGATCGCCCTAGGCTCGAAAGTCAACTGCACATTCAATTGCGAATGGAGATTTTTTTCGCTGTGCTTGTGTCCGTTTGTTGCGAACTCATCTAATAGATTGCCCCGCAGCAGCGCGCTAAAATGCTCTGATACCAATGCTGCAAACCTTTCAGACGAATTTTCCCGATTTTGAAAATCAGCGATCGCATCGTCAGTCAGCCAAATCGCCCCTGGGATTTCAGCCATTTGCTGTAACAACTGGTAAGCAGCCTCAAAGGTTGCTAGCGGCAAAGTCCGATTTAAGGTTTTTGGTTTCAATCTAGATATTTTCCCGGTTTTTTTAAAGAACAAAATATGAATGCCCCTGTTGTGAGGACAGAACCTGGGACACAGCAGGCGCGGCCGATCCCAGAGACTTGAGATGAAAGTAGTCAGAAAGTAGTTAATAGAAGGCCTCGGAGGCAGAGAGCTAATTTCTCCCTATAGTTCTCATCTTTCTTCTGGGCGAGTGACCCGCGCTCCAGCGCTTTACGAGCGCGAAAGCGGTAGGAGGAAACGGGGGGAAGGGATACGGCTGTATAATCGATCGCTTCTGGTTGTGTTTGTGAACCGGGTTGTTGATGGAAACTAAGCAATTCCACTCCCATTGCTGGGGTGAAGTTAGCACGCGCCTTTGTTTTCTGAGCTGATTCGCCTAATGGCACGTCCTTAACCCAAATAAAAATGTTTAACCCTTAACGACAGAACAGGAAACTAGCTACGCATCCGCTTGGTGTCATTACTCAAAAAACCTAGACATCAAAGGTGTCAGGCTGCTCAACTGAAAATGAAGTTTTAGGCCCCAAGCCCAGTCACTTCCGTGCTGGGTCGTTGACTACTTTCAACAATCTTATTCCAGTATAATATTAATATATAATTTGTTAACTTGTACTTAACACTATCCGGGTAAATGAGCAATCCAACTCAACTCACCCCCGATTTCACGATCGGACATCTGCCGTGTCACGACTTCCAAGTGAGCGCTGCAACTCTAGGACAGGTAGTGGCTGAAAGATTTGAGCAAGAACCCGACCTGCCGGGAGTCATTATTACTCATGAATCACAGGTATTGGGCATGATTTCTCGCGTCAAATTTCGAGAGCAAATGAGTTTTCCCGAGCGCGTAGAACTTTACGGGTCACACCCGATTCGAGCCTTGTTAGATTTTATTAGAATTCCGCCTTTGCTGCTTTCGGAAAACTGGAAAGTTGATGATGCCGTCCAAGCGTCTTTCAACAGGCACAAAGACTTGATTTATGAACCGATTATTGTGGTAATGGAAGACCAAAAACACCGCCTTTTGGACGTTCATACTCTGGTGATAGCCCAGTCTAAACTGTTAGCGCAAGCTAACAAACTTATTCAAAAATACCGAGTAGAAAGACACAAGTATTTGGCGCTACTTCAACAAGAGCAGGCTAAGTTTCACGAATGTAATGAGCTTTTGAAAATCCACCAACGTCAAGCAGAAAAGTTTCATACCCATCCCAGTTCCCAGCAAGTAGCACTGGTCAAACAAGCTGAAGAGATTGCTCAAATGAATCAGCGATTTGTGAGGATTGCGAAACTGATTTCTTCGGAAGGTCGCCAAGCGTTTCAAGCTACTTTTCAAGGTGCTAATTCTATTTGCAACAATACAGATAAAATTTTAGGCGTCGGCAAAGCAATAGCTAATGATTTAGAAACGGTTAACCGCACTTCTCGAACCATCCGGGAGGCGATCGAACAAGTCAGGTATTTAGCAGTACAGGTGGCTGTAGTTACCAATCAAATGGGAAGTCAGCCCAGCGGTCTGAGCAAAGTGAGTCTAGAAATTGGCAGACTGGCAAGTAAAACTTTTGAATTGGGGACTCAAATGGAGCAAATTGCCAGCCGATTTAAACTTCGAGTTCACGAACTCACGGAGGCAGCAAGAGCGGGTGCTAATGTGGCTAAATCCGTGACGATCAAGATCGATCGCGCAGAAATGGCCCTGCTAGAGTTGGAAGAATTAATAGCGGAAAAAAATTTCAATTCATTGACCGCTATCCAAGAACCTTTGGGAGTGATAAAAAGTGTTACCCCTGATTCTTTAGTTCAAGAGAGAGAACACGCCGAAGTAGCAGTTTCCGAGTTGGAAGACGTAGTTAAACATCAAGATTCCTCGCAATATCTGATTCAAAAAATTCAGCAGGCGCTGAAGTCCAAAAAGCCATAAAATCCCAGCCCGAATCTAATGAAATATTACCAGAGGAAAATAAGTAAAATCACAATAATAATTTACAATTATTCTATTTCAAGAATACTATTTGTTATACTGAAGGTGGGGAATTGTTAAATTCATTTGTAGGAAGGCTATTTAATTAGCCCCAAAAACCGATAAAAAGTTCCAAGAATAGTTGGAAGGACAGGTGACATTTATGAAAATCCTGCTGGTAGAAGATGACACAGTTACAGTCAGTTTGCTAACTCAAGCGCTGAACTCTCACAATTACAATGTGAATGCGGCAGCAGACGGTGAAACAGCGTTGCATTTGGTGCAGGCATACGATTACGACCTGATTGTTTTGGATGTGCTGATTCCTAAACTCGACGGCATTAGTTTGTGTCGAAAATTGCGATCGTCCGGCTGCCAAATGCCGATTTTACTGCTGACAGCGCTAGATAGCAGCAACGATCGAGTCCAAGGTTTAGAGGCGGGTGCAGACGATTATGTGGTCAAACCCTTTAATCTTGAAGAATTAATCGCTCGAATTAGGGCTTTGCTGCGCCGGGGTAAGGCAACTTTGTCGAGTACAAATTTAAGATGGGAAAAACTGCAAGTCAACCCGGACACTACGGAAGTAACTTATGCCGAAAAAGTGCTGCACTTGACTCCCAAAGAGTACAATTTGCTAGAACTTTTCCTGAGAAATCCTCGGCGCATTTTCAGTCGCAGCGCCATCCTCGATCGCATTTGGTCGGCCGGCGAATTTCCTCAAGAAGAAGCCGTTACCGCTCACATCAAGGGGCTGCGGCAGAAGCTGAAAGCAGCCGGGATGACAGTAGATTTAGTGGAAACCGTATACGGATTGGGCTATCGGCTCAAAAGTCTGCCGGAGGAGATTGAGAGCCAACAAGTTGGGCAGGAAACGGCAGAAACTGCTAAAACTCAAGAGACTTTATCTACTGAATCCAGCGGGTCGAGCCAGGAATTAAACAAAGACGAGCGCCGTCTCAAAGTCTTGAATGCGATTGCCCAAATGCGGGGAAATTTAAAAGCTAATTTTATCGAAAAGGTGGCGATATTCGATCGCGCGATCGCTCAACTGAACAACGGAAGCTTGGAAGGCGAAGTGCGCGAGGCAGCCCAGACCCAAGCTCACAAATTAGTCGGTTCTTTGGGAACGTTAGGCCTGCCAAAAGGTTCGGAAGTTGCGCGCCAGATAGAACATTTGTTCAAGGCTGAAAACATCTTGAAACCGGGGACGGCTCAGCAGATTGAGGGATTGCTGCATCAGCTCAAACAGATATTCGATCACCCGTCGCTCGAACCAGAAGGCGATTTGGTTCCTGCAGTTTCCCAAACGCGCCGAATGCTGATTGTTGATGATGATACTTTTGGGAGCGATCGACTCAAAACAGTAGCATCCGGTTCCGGCTTCCAGATAGAAGTTGCCAACTCTCCTCAAGCGGCAAGAAATGCGATTTCTCAACAGCCTCCCGACGCGATTTTGCTGGATTTGACATTTTCCCGATCTCAGGAAAACGGACTTTCTCTCTTAGCCGAACTCCGCAGTGAAAAGCCCGAAATTCCGGTGATGATTTTTAGCGGACACAATCAATTGAGCGATCGAATAGAAGTTGCTCGTTTGGGAGCTTCCGGCTTTTTGCACAAATCTATCCCCCCAGCAGATATACTCAAAGCAGTCGCCCAACTGCTCGACCAGACTGGCCCTGCTGAAGCTAAAGTTATGGTGGTAGACGATGACGTGCATCTATTAGCTGGACTGCAAGTGATTCTACAACCTTGGGGATTTCAAGTAACAACATTGGACGATCCCGAAAAGTTCTGGGAGGTACTCGAAACAACTTGTCCGGATTTGCTAATTTTAGATGTGGAGATGCCCGGTTACAGCGGTATCGAGCTGTGTTTGGCAGTTCGCAACGATTTGCGCTGGAGCAAGCTCCCCGTGCTATTTTTGACAGCTCATTCCGAGTCGGAAATCGTGCGCCAAATGTTTGTCGCAGGTGCTGACGACTACGTGAACAAGCCGATCGTCAAACCGGAATTAATTGCTCGCCTCCTGAATCGTTTGGAGCGGACTCAACTTAGAAACAGACTGGCTCAGGCAAAGCGCTAATCCCATTTTAGATTTAAAAATTTAAAGAATTAAAGAATTGAAGAACTGGGAATGACTGATGAGATATGGGTTTCGAGCACGTACCTACAGTTGTATTCTTTTTTTTAAATGGGATAACTAAGAGCAAATAGGCAGTGCGTGTCCGAAACAAATCAGGAAGCCTTAGCCAAGACTTGGGGTTGTTAGATTCTGTGATTCCGACGCGGTGCTATTGATTGATGCTGGGCCGCCGAGCGAGAACACAGGCTAATTTAGAGAAGTATTAATCAGATGAAAGCAATGGTATTGCCCTCAGACACAGGCACTTTCAATAACAGCGACTGCGAACTAATTTACGCCCCGGGTTCGATTCAACCTCACGGTATGCTTTTGGTTCTGGAATCTCCTGTGTGGAAAATTTTGCAAGTTAGCAACAATACTTTTGAGGAACTCGGCATTTACCCCGAAGAACTTTTGGGCAAATTTTTACATGAATTTGTCGAGGCTGAGGAAATAGAGGCTATAGAAAAAGCTTTATTTGAAAACAGTCATCACTCTAACGGTATCAAATTATCCTTCAAAAGCCAAAACCGCCAGTCTTTTTTTCATGGAACGCTGCATCAATCTAGTTCAGCATTAATTCTTGAATTAGAGTCGCTTGTTTCCCCAAAAGCTAGCGATAGTTTTAATTGCTATCATTTAGTCCAAGAGCCGATCGACAAAATCCACAAAACACCCAACCTGCAAGTGCTGTGTCAGACAGCAGTGGAAGAAGTACGGAGGATGATCGGCTTCGATCGAGCGATCGTCTATCAATTTGATACCACCGGTGCGGGGGAAGTTGTCGCCGAAGACAAAGTAGAAAGTTTGGCTCCTTTATTGGGACTGCACTATCCGGCTACCGATATTCCTCCCCAGGCAAGAAAGCTGTTCAACATGAATTTAATTCGGTTTATTCCCGATATTAACTGTCAGCCGATAGAACTAATTCCTCACTGCAATCCGCTGACCGGTCTCCCCCTGAATCTGGGCTTCTCTTTGTTGAGAGCAGTTTCCCCTTGCCATGTTCAATATCTCAAAAATATGAACGTTGGCGCTAGCATGACCTTGACATTAATCAAAGATCGAAAACTCTGGGGATTGATCGCCTGTCACCACCCAACACGAAAGTATGTCAACTACGAAACAAGAAAGGCTTGCGAACTGCTAGCAAAGTTTGTGAATCTAGAACTTAGCTACAAACAAGATAGCGAAAATTGGGAATATGCAATTTATTTAAAAGAAAATTGCCATAAGTTTATTACCAAAATTTCTCAATCACACTGGTTTGTAGAAGGTTTACTTAAATCCGGAGATGAATTGCTGACCTTAGTGGGCGCTACTGGTGGAGTTGTGTGTGCAAATGAAAATTTAACAACCATCGGCCAAACCCCGGAATTGCTAGAAATCGAAAACTTAATTGCTTGGATAAAAACTCAAATAAATAATGATATTTTTTATACAGATTCTCTCTCAAAACTGTATCCGCCCTCCCATAAGTTTAAAGAAGTTGCTAGCGGTTTGCTGGTCCTTGCCATGTCCGAGATGCAAAATTATTACATTTTGTGGTTCCGTCCAGAAACAATTCAAACTGTCAACTGGGCCGGCAAACCAGACTGGGAAATAGAACTTAAACCGGATGGCAGCCAGCCGCTGTCTCCTCGCAATTCCTTTGACTTGTGGCAAGAAACTGTGAGGTTAAAATCTTTGCCTTGGCAGCGGTGCGAAATCGAAATAGCCCGAGAACTTCGAGTGGCGATTACTAGCATGGAGTTGCGGAAAACAAATCAGCAGCTTAACTTAGCTTTGTCCGCTACCAAAATCGGATTTTGGGACTGGGACTTGCAGAAAAATCGCATTGTTTGGTCGAGGGAACACGAAGAGTTATTTGGGTTGGCCCCGGGGACTTTTACCGGAACTTATCAAATGTTTGTAGCTTGCGTTCACCCAGAAGATTTAAACAGTATTCAGAATGCTATAAATCAGGCGATCGCCCAGCGATCAGATTACTATCACGAATACCGCGTGGTTTGGCCCGACGGCAGCATTCACTGGATTGAGGGGAAAGGTAAGTTTTTTTACAACGAAGCCGGCGATGCAGTGCGGATGGTGGGGACAGTTACAGAAATTACCGATCGCAAAGCTAGAGAATTGCAGTTGCGCCTGTTGGAATCAGCAGTCACCAATACTAACGACGCCGTGTTAATTACCGAAGCTGAACCGATTGAGGAACCGGGCCCGCGAATTATTTATGTCAACCCAGCTTTTACGCGGATGACCGGCTATACGCTAGAAGAAGTTGTGGGCAAAACGCCGCGCATCTTGCAAGGAGAAAAAACAGACCGCGCCAGTCTCCATCGAGTTCGGACAGCTTTGAAAACCTGGCAGCCTGTGCGGGTTGACTCGATCAATTACCGCAAAGACGGGACGGAATTTTGGGTAGAAATGAGCATTGTGCCCATAGCGGACGAAAATGGTGAGTTCACCCACTGGGTCTCAGTGCACCGGGATATTAGCGATCGTAAACTTGCTGAAGCAGCCCTCCAACAGCTCAACGAACGGTTAGAAATGCGAGTTTTGCAGCGAACCAGAGAACTAGAAAGCTCTCAAGCAGAACTCCGGGAAAGCGAAGCTTTATTTCGCTCTCTGAGCGAGAGTTCCCCCGTGGGCATTTTCAAAATCGATACTGAGGGGAAATGTACCTATACAAATCCTCGCTGTCAAGCAATTGGTGGCTTCACACCGGCAGCAGCTTTAGGAAACGGCTGGATGCGGTTTGTTCACCGCGAAGACCTCAAACTAATTCTGTCTAAGTGGTCCCAATCGCAATCGCTAGATGGGGAATTTTCCTGCGAATTCCGCCACATCCAGCGAGACGGAACCATCCGATTTTGTCGCCTGAAAACAGCTCCGATTTTTTCCGACCGATCTCAACTAATTGGTCACGTCGGCACAGTCACAGATGTCACAGAAAGTCGGGCAATTGAAAAAATGAAAAATGAGTTTATTTCGATTGTCAGCCACGAACTGCGAACGCCGCTTGCCTCCATTCGCGGTTCTTTAGGTTTGCTGGCGGCTGGGGTACTGAAAAATCGACCGGAAACTGCTAAACAGATGTTAGAAATCGCTTCGAGCGATACCGAACGGTTAGTGCGTTTGGTAAACGATATTCTCGACTTAGAGCGGCTCGATTCGAGCCAAGTTATCCTCGTCAAGCAGTGGTGCGATGCCCAGGTTTTGATGCGGAAGTCTGCAGAAGCTGTACTTTCTTTGGCTGCGGAAAATAATATTGATTTGTCGATTTTGCCCGAAACAGCCAAAATTTGGGCTGACCCGGACAGAATCGTTCAACTGCTGGTAAATTTGTTGAGCAATGCGATTAAATTCTCCGCTCCAGGGAGTACAGTCACTGTCAGGGTTGAAGATTTGGGCGATTCCCTACGGGATGGCTACGCTTCACGGGTTTTATTTGAAGTCAAAGATCGAGGGCGGGGGATTCCTGCAGATAAACTAGAAACTATCTTTGGACGGTTTCAACAAGTTGATGCTTCTGACTCCCGCCAAAAAGGAGGTACGGGTTTGGGTTTGGCTATCTGTCGCAGCATAGTACAGCAGCACGGCGGCAGAATTTGGGTCGAAAGTGTTGTCTCACAAGGCTGCAGTTTCTATTTCACAGTGCCTGCACCGTTGGAAGGCGAAGGGGGACAAAGTTTGGAGGTTTGAGATTGGTTCTACCGGAGTTCGCGAAACCTCAAGTTCCTGGCAACGCACGCGGGTAGGATGATTTTGGGAGGCTGATAGGGAGCATCTCAATGAAAGCAGCCAAGCCCAAAATTGGAGTTAGGAGCCAGGCGCCAGGAGGAAAGAGTCAGAAGGAAAGAGTCAGAAGTGTTTTTACAAATATGAGATGCTCCCGGCTGATAGGCCGATTTTTCTGTTCAGGGTTTCAGTAGGTGAGTGACAAAATATAGCAACCTCGCTCGATTAGGACGTTCTTAAGTGCTGAAACTCTTAATTTTATTGCTTCTTCCTTCTGCTATATCGGTCAAGAAACCCGGTTGATGAGCCAGGTTGCGAAAGTCCTTGTTCGGTTTACCATAATTCATTTAAAATTTGAGTTTTAATTATGTCACCAAAGCGCATTTTGGTCATCGATGATGAAAAAAACCTCTGCAGCGTGATTCAGGCCTGTCTGGAACATTTAGGCGGCTGGACGGTACTAAGCGCCCCCGACGGCAGCCAAGGATTGCTTTTAGCTGAAACTCACCTCCCTGACGCTATTCTGTTAGATGTGATGATGCCGGATATGGACGGACTTACTCTGTTTGGTTTGCTGCAAAACAATACTGCTACTCGGGGGATTCCGGTGATTTTCCTGACTGCTAAGGTGCAGGCGATGGATTTGAGCGAATTTGCTGATTTGGGGGTAGGGGGGGTGATTGCCAAACCTTTCGATCCTTTGAGTTTGGCACAGCAAGTGGCGGAAATTCTGGGTTGGGAACCGTTGTTTTAAAGTGGGGTAAAATACATCGCAGATAGCATATCAAACTCGGCATTTGAAACCCCTACTAGACAAACAAAGTCGGCCTTCTCCGACGGAAGAATCAAGGGCATTCAAGCTGAATGACCATCGAAAATCCGCTATCTCGTTCTCTTGATTCTTGCGAACATCACGAAATTGTTAGGAAACCGGGTTTCTGCATCCAGGAAAGTCCTAGTTTTTCCGGCTATGTTCATAATTTCCTCATTTTTTTGATTTAGCTTTGAGATGGATCGGTGATTGGTTAATTTAAACTCTGATTCCCTAGAAGTTCTAGAGATGATCTCAGGGAGTCGGGGTTTTTTGTTACCTGCAATGCCGATCGGCTATCACCGTATTTACAGCCAGAATAACTCCTCCAGAAGTTACACGCACTTGCCTCAAGAACGATTTTTTAAACCAGGAATCACAGATGCAGCCAAGTTTTTGGGTAAAAAACCAGGCTTCAGCCTGCTAATCCAAGATTTACGCAGATTTCCCTGAGAAAGCGGGTTTTTTAACCCAGGGTCACAGATGGAATCAAGTTTTTGGTTAAAAAACTAGGTTTTTGCCTAACTATTGTAATCTCTGCTTCGGCCAAAGTATATTTATCAAAAAAAATGATGGTCTTCATAATTTCCTCATATTTTTTAGATAAAGTTTACCCCAAGCTCTGGATCACAAGGTCGATCGCACTCTCAGCACCATTCCGCTGCCAAAGAGCGAACCTGTTGTCAGGAGAGTTGGGGAAAGTGACGGTACTTTCGATTAACTGGTGCCACAGCACCACCAACCTAAATAAGTCAGGATATAAGCCCTGCATACCAAACAAACCGGGTTTTTTAACCGGGAAAAACAGAGTTTCTGCGCCAGACCTCTAAGTGTTGGCAGGATAACTCAATGCTACAAAAATTAATAACTGAAGATGTGATTGGCGCTCTCGAATAATACCCCAAAAATAAGTCGGTCGTTTGCTCGAGAGCCAAACTCGCAATTGCCACTAATAGGCAAAGCCAAGTCTCAGTTAGTTTTTGAAAGAGTGTGGAGATTTTTAAATGTCTGATCGGCTATCTTATAAAGGTAACAACCAGATTCTGTGCTATTACGCAAATGTTACCAACCTAGTTCAGGTGGTTCGGATTGGGAACATTCCTAATTGGTACTTTGAAAGAGTGATGTTTCCGGGACAGCGACTGATGTTTGAAGCTGCTGCAGAAGCAGTCTTAGAAATTCACACTGGTAGGGTGCCATGTGCTATTTTATCCGACAAGATTCCCTGCTACGTGCTGCGGGTTATAGAAGAGGTAAGTTCCGAGTTTGAGCTGGCGATTACCGAAGAACAATTGGCGGTATTAGCCGGTTAAAATTCATGAGAAATCAGAGCAGATCGAGAACGACCGCAAAAATATTAGTTAACGAGTGTTTGGGGACAGGGAAAATGCAGAAAAATCTTGTCAATATTACCTTAGCTGTAGTCACAGAGGAAGTAGAAATTATCTTGGAGTCTTATCCGAAGCACCCCTACCAACAAGCTTTTTCGCCTTCGGGATTGCGACAAGATTTAATTGCTTATGTGCTCAGCCGAGTTCCTAATAGATATACTGCGCTCGACTCCAGCGAGTCTGTGTCAAACCAAACAGTTCAGGTTCGCTGTTCTTCAGAGCAGTTGCTGCACATAGAAAATTTGATTCATACTGGAATTCGCGAGGTGCTGCACAGCTATCAGAAGATAGATTACTGCCTGCCTGAAGAAGTTAAATTTGATTCGAGAGTTGCTAGTTGGTTTTGATAGTTTCTGGTAAATGAGGGAGACGCCGAGATTCTCGGCTCTCTCGGTTGGGCGAGGTGGAATTGTGTACTGACCGAAAGCATCCAGGATACAAGCCCCCGGATTCATTCCGAAAGCAGACTCAGGACCCAGAAATAAAAAACCTGTATCCGATAAAGGCGCCCCCGAATTTATCCGTGGGGTCAATGCTAAAATCTAAAATCTAAAATCTAAAATCTAAAATCGATTGACTTGATGCTTCAAGACTTTTGGTAATCGCAACAGCAGTTGCACGGGCCATTGGGATTGACAGCACAGCGCAGAATTTCCGATCGAGCATTAAAACGGCAGCTAGCATCTCCGATAACCCAGATGCCGCTTACAAAAGTTCTTTCCGTCGGCGGTGTGGCCGACTGCACGTACAGGGCAATTTTTTGCAGTCGGTAGCGGCCGGATTTGAGTTGATAGCGGTGGTGGCGTTCCAAAACAGCGTAGGTTTGTCCCTCTAAATCTAGATAGTTCCCCGGTTGTGGCGTCCAATCCAGCCGAATGCTACCTAAATATTGGCGGGGGTGAGAGAGAATCACCTCTACGGGTAAAGTATTTTGTTCCATGTGGCGGTGCGTTCGCGAACTGAACTAAAGGGGCAAATAGTGGGCTCAACCTACATCTTCTCGATCTAGAAAGATCAGTTTTTCTAGAGAGATTAATTTAGGTTGAGGCGCTAAACTTAACTATAGAACCTTTGGCGATCGGCTGATAGCCGACTTATCCTGGGATAGCCTAGTATCCAACACGGCTGGGAAATAAACTTCAACTCGCTTGAGCTAACTAAAGTTAAGTTCGATTAGGTTTTATAAAGCAGTACCCGCTGATGGTATCGCAACTCGCAGGTTCGATCGATACGCGGTTGAGATTCCTGAACTGATTTTAACGGTTTGCAGGACTTGGGGTGCTTCGGGTGCGTTTGTACTGAGGACTTCAGTCCTGTGATTTGTATGAGGACTGAAGTCTTAAGTACAAACCAAACCGAATTTTTGGCAATCAAAATTCCCAAAAATATGCCATTCCTTCCATGATTCCCCAAGCGCAGGCAGAACCAGCTAAATAATGATTTGTAGTGCCAAATTCGCGATGCCATTCTAAGAGTTCTGACAGAGCATTAGCGACGATTACTCCCCGGACATCCTGTTCAAACATATTGATATCATTGCCAGAATCACCGCAAACTAATGTTGCCTCAGATGGAATTTGTAGGCGCTTTTGTAAATAAGTAAGGGCATTACCTTTATTGCTAGTTTGCGGTAAAATATCCACATCACGATTGCTGCTAAAAATGATTTGAGCTGGCAGTCCCGATTCAGTTAACTTTTGCTGCAAAGTCTGGACAATCGAACTATTTTCTGCTGCTGGTTCCAAACAATAACTGATTTTCCAAGGATTTTGTTCTTTTAGGGATTGGGGTTTAAGCTGGGAAAACTGCTGAGCTAAAGAGGCGATCGCCATTTTATCCCAGTCTTGAGAAAGATATTCCGCCCAATCTAAGTCGAGGGTTCCGTCTTGGTAAATTTCGCTGCCTACACCTGCGATCAAATAGTCTGGTTCTAGCAGTTGCTTTTGGGCAATTAATTCGCAAGTTGAAGCATAAGAACGCCCGGTAGCGTAAACCAAACAAATTTGCGATCGCACAGGTTGCAAGCGCTGGTTGAAAACTTGAGTTGCTGCGTCATCTCCGACTAGCGTGTTGTCTAAATCTGTAACTAATAAAAACTTCATTTGGGGAATTAGTCAGGAGTCAGTAGTCTTCAGTCATTAGTGATTGGGAATTGCTCGCTTCCTAAAATAATTTTAACTATTTATAAGAATTTGTTAAACCAACTACATTTATAAGCAAGCTTATCGGTTAACATTGGCCAGATTTAATTTTCAATAAGTGGTGTGAGTTTTATGGTGAATAATGCAACCTCCGTTAAAGCTTTTTGGCTGTCTTTCTTGATTTCTGGTGCGGCAGTGCCTTTGGGGCCGATCTCCGCAACAGCTCAAATTCAGGATACCTCAACTCCAGAAGTTGCGCTAGAAGCGAGTGCCGTCCCGGAGGCTAACCCAGACGCAGCGCTGGCAGCAGGTAAGATTGAGATACTGCCGTTAGCGGCGATCGCCGCAGCAGAGACTAACTCAGCAGTCGATCGCCCTTTACCCGATACAGATGCAGCATGGGTGAATCGCGCTTTACCCGAAACAAATATAGCAACAGTCGATCGTGCTTTACCTCAAACAGATGCAGCAGGCGATCCGGCTTTACCTCAAACAGATGCAGCAGGCGATCCGGCTTTACCCGAAACAGATGCAGCAGGCGATCCGGCTTTACCTGACACAGATGCAGAATGGGTTAATCGCGCTTTACCCCAAACAGATATAGCAACAGTCGATCGTACAACAACAGCCCCAGAAATAACAGAGGCAATTCGCGAATTGTCCCCAAAGAAGTTAGAAATTGCAAACTCTCCTCAGTCTCAACAAGTTGCTGAAGCCAGCAAAGTTGCCGACATCAGCAGCGAGACGGGCAGCGCTGATGACCTCAGCATACAAGAAGACGCAGCACAAGTCACCTCTGTTTCCCAACTGTCCGACGTGCGGCCGACAGATTGGGCTTTTCAAGCCTTGCAATCCTTAGTAGAAAGATACGGCTGCATTGCGGGATATCCAGACGGCACATTCCGAGGCAATCGAGCAATGACTCGGTATGAATTCGCCGCCGGATTAAACGCTTGCTTAGACCAAATTACCAAACAACTTGGCGGTTCTACTGGTAATTTAGTCAAGCGAGAAGATTTACTTGCTTTGCAAAGATTGCAAGAAGAATTTGCAGCAGAATTAGCTACATTGCGCGGTCGGGTAGATGCTTTAGAAGCCCGCACTGCCGAATTGGAAGCCAATCAATTTTCAACTACCACTAAATTAAACGCATTTGCTTGGTTTAACCTGACTGGAGCTTTTGCGAGCAAGCGAGTCCGAGTTGAAGCAACAAATGGAAATGCTGCTCCGCTCGATCGAGTAGCCGGACGCGATCCAGTCACCAACAGACCAATTGTGCAGAGAGTGGACGATGATCCAGAAATCACTTTCAGCCAATTAGTTTGGTTGACCCTCACTACTTCCTTTACAGGGAAAGACGAATTGATTACACAGCTAGCTGTAGGTAACGGCAATTCCCCAGCCAATCAATATACTTCTACGGGCCTGTTCAATACCTTTGGCACTCCTTTTCTCGACCAGACTGCTGGGGTGAATCCCAATGAAGTTACCCTGCGAGAACTTTCCTACCGGTTCCCGCTTAGCAACCGCTTCCAAGTAGTAGTCGGGCCGAGGATTAATTTCTACCGCTACTTTGACAACAATAAGTTTAACTTTTTCGTAGACGGTGCGAGCAGCTTTAATTCTAACAACAGCCCTTTGTTAAGCGCTACCAGACGGGGTGCCGGTGCTTTGGTTTTGTGGGATATCGGCCGCGCATTGAAACTGCGTTTTGGCTATTTGGGCGAGAGTACGGAATTTTTGCCCACTTCCGTGTTTAATTCCGCTTCCAATCCGTCTCAAGGCTTGTTTGGTGGGACAAATACGACTACAGCAGAATTAACATTCAGTCCGAGCGATCGGACTAATTTGCGTTTTCTGTACAGCCGTTCCAACATCCAGCAAATCGGTGGCTTAATTGGATCTCCTAACAGCAAGCCGTTAAACGGTGTGGCAGATGACGGTTTCGGCGGCCGCCTGGGCAATTCGACAGCAAATACTTATAGTTTCAATTTCGATTGGTTAGTCGCTCGCCGCTTTGGTCTTTTCGGCCGCTACGGTTACGCCGAAACTAATATATTTCCCAAGACTGACCGACCCGACGGCACGATCAAAAATCAATCTTATCAGTTAGGAGTTGCATTTCCCGATTTGTTCAAAGAAGGAGCTTTGCTTACGGTGTCATATTTAGTACCTTTTGACTTTACTGGCGGTCGGAGGTTTCTAGTTTCTGGCGGAGGAAATGGCGGTACGCAGTACGAAATAGAGGCAACTTATTATTTGCCTCTCACCGACCATATTTCGATCGTGCCAGCATTTTATGCGATCGGCAATGCCAATAATTTCGATAACAACCCGACAATTTTTGTGGGCAATTTGCGGACGCAGTTTAGTTTTTAAGTAAATTAGGGCTGCCTTGAACCTAATTATAGTATTTTTCAGTTGAGTCAGGTAAACATTAATAATGGGTAATGGGGTGCTGACTGAAGATTACTTGACTCAGTTGAAAACTGCTATATGTAAGGTATGCCTGAACCGCCTTACCGCGTTATATCAAATCTGTTAGTATCGGAATTATTCCTATCTCTCTTCTCGACCTCTGCGTGAATCAGCGTCAATCCCTTGTCATCTGCGGTTAATACATTCTCTTTTTTTAACCGCAGATACAGGCAGATAAACACAGATTAACGCAGATAAATTAGATCGATTCCGGTGACACCATCCATCCGTGATTGTTGACTGTTGACTGGATTTGACTATTCCGATGCAACCAGAATTTATATTAGACTAGGGTGTCAAACCACTGATAGCAAATCCGCGCTTCCGGAGTCGGGCGTAAAATCGAGTCAACAGTCAACACTCAACCATCATTCAGTTTTTCGACCCCTCCTTCAACGGCCAACAGTCAACAGTCAACAGTCAACTATCATGAGGAGTGCAACCGGAATTGATATGATATCCTGATTAGCGTCGTCCTGATGTCAACGAATTGGAATTTCGATGATAAATTCAGTACCTTTACCGGGTTCCGAGAAGCACTGCAATTTACCGTTGTGTTTTTCAACGACAATTTGGTGCGAAATTGATAAACCCAAACCAGTGCCTTTACCTACGGGTTTTGTGGTAAAAAACGGGTCAAACAAACGCACGATCTGATCTTCGGGAATGCCCATACCGTTGTCTTTGATACGAATTAAAATGCTTTTGTCATCAATCGTTTTAGTTTGAATGGTAATAGTAGGAAAGATAGAAGTTCCGGTGTCTTTGGCTTGGCTGCTGCTTTCTTCCAAGGCGTCGATCGCATTTGCCAATACATTCATAAATACCTGATTTAACTGTCCGGGATGACAGTTTATTTGCGGCAGTTCTCCGTATTCTTTAATCACTTTAATGCCCTGCCAGTTGGGTTTGGCTTTCAGTCTGCTGTTTAACATTAACAAGGTACTTTCTAAACCTTCGTGAATGTCGGCAGTCTTGATTTTAGCTTCGTCCGCCCGCGAGAAATTTCGGAGAGTTTGAATGATTTCTACAATTCGTTCGCATCCGGTCTGCATTGAATTGAGCAACTTGGGCAAGTCTTCTGCTAGAAATTCTAAGTCTATATCATCGGCTTGTTGCTGAAGTTTTGCTGGGGGATTTGGGTACTCTTCTCGATACACCTGTACGATTTCTAATAAGTCTAGAACGTAGCCTCGGACGTGGCAGAGGTTGCCGGCGACAAAGCCAACTGGGTTGTTAATTTCGTGGGCAATTCCTGCTAGCACCTGTCCGAGGGAAGACATTTTTTCGGTTTGTACTAACTGCATTTGAGTTTGCTGCAAGTCACTCAAAGCTGTTTGCAGTTCTTGAGATTTTTGCCGATCGCGATCGGCGGCGGCGGCCCGTTCTTCCTCGACTCCGATCGCCCCGGCAATAATTCCAATCAGCTTGCAGTCGGCTTCTGTGGGCGCGATCGACTCAGTGTAGAGAATGCACAGCGCACCCACGTAATTGTCGCCCAGCCGCACTGCTTGTCCCAGATAGCTTCGCAGTTGGTAGCGGATGACAGCGGGATCGGTTTGGGCGTAGATCGTGCTCTGCAAGTCAGGAATCGCAACAGCCCGATCGCTTCCTTTGCTGCATACGTCGGTGCAGATGTGGCCCTCGGCGCGATCGACCAGGGGGTAGTCCGGCGGCGCTTGCCAAGTCGCGATCGCCCGCAGGAGTTCGCCACCGACGTGGCTGTAGATGGCGCATTTTCCGCCCAAAAGCTCACCGGCTAAGGATGTCAGCCGCTGGATGTTGTCAGCGGCGTCGGTGGTGAATCCCAAAAAGCACTCGTTGATTTTGCTGAGGCGGTACTCTGCTTGCCTGCGCGCCGTCATGTCGCGGGAGTTGATCACAATTCCTTTCACAGCGGGGTCTGCTAGCAAGTTGATGCCCACACCTTCAAGAAAACACCAAGAACCGTCAGCGCGCCGGAACCGGCCTTCTACGGCGATCGGATCGCCTGGATTTGCCATCAGTTTTTCGCCGTCGGAAATCACCGAGGGCAGGTCGTCAGGGTGGATCGAATCGAGAGCAATTTGACCTGCGAGTTCATCTGGTTCGTAGCCTAAAACTCTTTCTACAGAAGGGCTTTCGTAAACAATGCGACCGCTGGCGTCGAGAATAGTAATGATGTCGGAACTGTTGAGAATTAGCGATCGCCACTTAGCCTCATTTTGAAACAAAGCTGACTCGGCTTGTTTGCGATCGGTAATATCCTCTACCATTTGCAAAATAAACTGTGGCGTTCCCTGACTGCTGTCGATGACAGATGCGCTGAGGCGTCCCCACCTGATGCTGCCGTCTTGGCGGAGGTAGCGCTTCTCGATTTGATAAGCTTCGCGGGAGCCCGCTGCCAACTCTTGGCGCAACTGGCGCGAAACTTGTGCGTCTTCCGGGTGCGTGCAGTCGTCGAGGCCGACACCGCGCAGTTGAGCTTCCGAGATCCCCAGCATAGCTTGAAATGCCGGATTAGTGGCGATCGCAACACCTTCGAGGGTAGCGACTACCATGCCGATCGCAGCGCGTTCAAAAATTGCCCGAAACCGCTGTTCGCTGTCTCGCAAAGCTGCATCCGCTGCCACTTCCTGGGTGATGTCCCGCCCCGCGACTGCCAAACCTTTGCGCGAACCGTCGGGGTTGAACAGCGGCACTTTCCGCACTTCAAACAAATTGCTGCCGCCTGTGGGCAAGGAGACAATTTGGCGGCTGGAGGTAAGAGTGCCTGCTTGCCAGGTGGTTTCGTCGGTTTCCTGCCAAGTTAGCAGGATTTCTCTGACTCTCGGATCGGCGGCGGCAGCGAGTTCGGCAGTAGTTTTCCCCTGGTAGTCTGCGGTTTCCCAGCCCAAAAGTTGGAGGGCGCAGTCGTTGGCAATCAGCCAGCGCCCCTCGCTGTCTGTAAGGTTGATCGCGTCGGGCACGGCATTAATCGCGGTTTTCAGCCAGTATTCTTGATTTCGCAGGGCTGCTTCGGCTTGTTTGCGATCGGCGATTTCGGCGACGGTTCCTTCGTAGTAAAGGAGTTCGCCATCTTCGTCGCGGACTTCGCGCACGTTTTCCGAGATCCAGGTAGTGCTGCCGTCTTGGCGGCGGACGCAGGACTCAAACTCTTTCAGGGAGCCATTTTTGCTGATTTCTGCCATGAAGGAAGCGCGGCGGGTGCGATCGGCGTAAAGGTTTTTTGCCGAACATTTTGCGATCAGTTCTGAGGGGGAATCGTAGCCGTACATTCGGGCGAGTGCCTGGTTGGCACTGAGGTAGCGCCCGTCTGGGGCGGTTTGAAATATGCCTTCGGTGGCGTTTTCAAAGATGCTGCGGTATTTGGCCTCGGCTTGTTTGAGGGCTTCTTCTGCTTGTTTGCGATCCGTGATATCAGATTGGACGCCGATGAAGTGGGTGACGATCCCGCTGCTGTCGCGCACCGGCGAGATGGTGAGTTCGTTCCAGAAGGCGGTGCCGTCTTTGCGGTAGTTTTTCAGAACTACTTTGCAGTCATGCTGTTCCTTCAAAGCCACGCGGATTTGCTCGACGGCAGCGCCATCGGTATCCGGGCCTTGCAGGAAGCGGCAGTTCTTCCCGATTATTTCGGTGCTATCGTAGCCTGTAATCCGCTCGAAAGCCGCGTTGCAGTAAACTATAGGCTTGTCCGGCCGGGTAGCGTCCGCGATCGCGATGCCGTTGCTGGTAGCTGCCAAGGCGCGATCGTACAGCCGAAATACTTCTTCTATTAAATTCGGTGTGCCGCCAGTACGAGTCGGCGATAGCGTTTCAGAAGGAATGCTTATATCTATCTGCATGAGTTTCTATAAATTGAGTTTATTGTAGATACCGACTGGCAGCACATTCTATAGTTTAACAGAATTGCCTGTTTTCCACAGGCAGAAGTTAGAAGGCTATTATGCAGAATTTGGGCGTTAAATTCTACCTCAAAAAATCTGGCTTCCCTCGTTTTTTTCCTCTTTGCTTCTGCCTTGTGCCTTCTACCTTCAAAGGAATCCTACTTGTTAATTTATAATAGCTCTCCCAGGGATCACTCTATCTTTGGTATGGTTTGCTTGGCAGGGTTTGGGCGGATTACAAGTTCGGGTATTTATTTTTTTAATTAAATAAAAAGTACATCATCCTGCTCTCGTAAAAAAATTAATTAAATACTTTTTAGTTAAATGATTCAAACTCTTCTCTCAAACAAACCGAGGAAAAATTAATTTTGAACGAACACAGCAAGTTCTGAAATATCGTCGATCGCAAAAGTCGGTTCTAGGGCGAGACACTGAGGGCGATCGCCATATCCGTAAGCCGCCCAACAAACATCTATCCCAGCATTTTTAGCAAACAGCAAATCAATCGCTGTATCGCCCACCATTAAAATTTGACTGTTATCCAACTCCGGGAACAGCGGTTTAATAATCGAGTGAAAAACCGCCGCATTGGGTTTCATAATTATTTGTCCGTTGTCACCTAAAATTAAATCGAAAAAGCTGTGAATTTTCGTTTTTTGCAGTAACACATTCACAAAACTAACGTGTTTGTTGCTGAAAACTCCCAGGCTCAATCCCGACTGGCGCGCCAACTGCAAGACTTGCTTTGTCCCAGTAAATAACTCTACCTGCTTTTCACCTTCCGTCCGATAATAAGAGCGGTAAGTTTCAACCCATTCAGGAATTGCGCTTTCCGCGATCGCCGGATGCAGGATTTTAAAAGTATTTGGTAAATTGATGCCGATCGTACCTATAATAGTATCAGCAGCAGGCGGGGTAATATTGAAAGTTTCAAAAGTTTTGGTAAAGCAAAATACAATAGCTTTGTGAGTAATTGCCAAAGTGCCGTCGAAGTCAAAAATAATTAACTTGTACTTACTCATATTTATGAAAATTTTATATATAGCAACCGCAGGCTTCCAATGACATAATAGCATTATTAATCTCTAAGTCACAAATTATAACTATAATTTTTTAAGATTCAAGAGGTCAACATGAGTGTCACCGAAAAACCAGAAATTATAGCAACAGATTTCCCAGACCACACTCAATTACCAGACTCCGACGGTACTTTTGTAAAAAACTTTCAAGAACATCCTCAAAGCATCCTGTTAACAACATCAATTAGACCGATTTTAGACCAAATTCATCCCGACGGGCAATACTGCATCGGTCAAGATTCCGGTATTTACTGGCGAGTGGCCAAGCCCCCGGAAGCGCCAGAAAGAGGAGCAGAAGCACCTGATTGGTTTTACGTGCCCGACGTGCCGCCAACTCTTGACGGAAATCTGCGCCGTTCCTATGTAATGTGGCGGGAATTAATGCCGCCTCTAATTGTACTTGAATTTGTTTCTGGCGATGGCAGTGAAGAAAGAGATAGGACTCCTCGCCAAGGCAAATTCTGGATTTACGAACGGATAATTCGACCTGCTTTTTACGGCATTTATGAAGTCAAAAAGGCACAAGTTGAAGTGTATCATTTGGTAGAAGATCGCTTCGAGTTAGTCCCACAAAATCAGCGCGGACATTACCCGATCGCACAAATAGGAGTGGAATTAGGCATTTGGCAAGGGGTTTATCAGGGTGTAGAACTGCCTTGGCTGCGCTGGTGGGATGCTTCCGGGAATTTGCTGCCGGCCGCCGAAGAGCGGGCAGAACAAGCCGAATTAGTGGCAGAACAAGAACGACAAAGGCGCATAGAAGCTGAGTTGCGAATTCAAGCTTTAGAAGCGCGTTTGCGAGAGTTAGAAGAACGGTAATTCGATTTTAGATTTTAGATTTTAGATTTTAGATTGGGGATGACTGATGATTATCGAGGTTGGGTTCTTCATAAGTCATTCGCAATTCTTCAATTCTTCAATCAACAATCTAAATTCCCATCAGTCGCAGGTTCCGGTAGGGACACGGCAATTCAGCGTCCCTAGGAATATCATGTGCTTTAAAAACCCGATCGCCTAGCAGCCTCCTCAGAAACGATATAAACATTCATCGGTTATTATCAAAAATTTGCGTATATTAACTTAAGTATTGCATCACTTTTTGTGTAAGTCCTATGGCACTAATTGTTCAGAAATATGGCGGAACGTCGGTTGGCACAGTCGATCGCATTTTGGAGGTAGCCAGACGAGTTGTAAAAACAGCACAGCTTGGCAACTCTCTGGTTGTCGTACTTTCAGCGATGGGCAAAACCACCGACGGTTTAGTTAAACTCGCCAAGGAAATTTCCGCAAATCCCAACAAGCGGGAAATGGATATGTTGCTTTCCACTGGGGAACAAGTCTCGATCGCACTTTTGAGCATGGCATTGCAGGAAATGGGACAGCCCGCAATTTCCCTCACCGGCGCCCAAGTCGGCATTGTCACCGAAGCCGCCCACACCCGCGCCCGGATTTTGCGAATTGACCCAAATCGGCTTGAAAGCCAGTTAAAAAGCGGTAAAGTCGTTGTGGTGGCGGGTTTCCAAGGCATCGCCGATGCCGGAGAATTGGAAATTACCACCTTGGGCCGTGGCGGTTCCGACACAACCGCAGTAGCCTTGGCCGCAGCGCTGCGGGCCGACAGATGCGAAATTTATACCGACGTTCCCGGAATTCTGACTACAGATCCGCGCTTGGTTGCCGACGCGCAATTGATGGACGAAATCACTTGCGACGAAATGCTGGAATTGGCGAGTTTGGGCGCAAAAGTCCTCCACCCGCGCGCTGTAGAAATTGCCAAGAATTACGGCGTGCCGCTGGTAGTGCTTTCTAGCTGGAGTGACGCCCCCGGTACGCGGGTAGTGTCCCCACCCCCGCAGCCGCGGCCTTTGGAGGGCTTGGAGCTCGCAAAAGCGGTGGATGCGGTGGAATTTGACTTAGATCAGGCGGGGGTGTCGCTGCTGCGTTTGCCCGATCGCCCCGGAGTAGCAGCGCGGTTGTTTGGTGCGATCGCGCAGCAAAACCTCGATGTAGACTTAATTATCCAGTCAATTCATGAAGGAAATACTAACGATATTGCCTTCACAGTGACGCGAAAATCTCTGCAACAAGCCGCCGCCGTTGCAGATGCAATTATCCCCGCCCTCGGCAAGAATTCTCGCCCCGAATTGGGAGAACCGGAAGTGAAAGCAGAAGAACGGCCCATAGCTAAAGTTAGCATTGCGGGTGCGGGAATGATCGGTCGTCCGAGGGTAGCCGCGCAGATGTTTAAGACTTTAGCGGATGCGGGAATTAACATTCAAATGATTTCTACATCCGAGGTGAAAGTTAGTTGTGCGATCGATGCCGAAGATTGCGATCGGGCCGTTGCCGAACTCTGCAAAACATTTGATGTCGCCAACTCCCCTATTGGGCTGCGTTCATCCTCCCACAAACCGCCTGCAGTCCGCGCCGTTGCGTTGGATCTCAATCAAGCGCGTCTAGCAATTCGCCAATTGCCCGATCGACCCGGAGTAGCAGCAAAACTGTTCGGACTTTTAGCCGAGGAAAATATCAGCGTAGACACGATCATTCAATCGCAGCGCTGCCACAATATCGACGGCATATTAACTCGCGACATTGCATTTACCGTAGCACAAATTGACGCCGAAGCTGCTAAAAACACCCTCGAAAAAGCCGCCCCCGAATTTGGATGGGGCGAAGTAGCAGTCGATACACAAATAGCTAAAGTTAGCGTTGTCGGTTCCGGGATGGTAGCGCATCCGGGAGTAGCGGCAAAGATGTTTGAAGCGCTTTCCCGCCAGCAAATCAACATTCAAATGATTGCCACTTCCGAGATTAAAATTAGCTGCGTTGTGGATGAAGGACAAGGTGTAACTGCTTTGAAGGCAATTCACGCAGCCTTTGAACTTGCCGGCACTGAAAGAATCCAAGTTCCAGCCTAATAAAGGTTTGTAATCGGGAATTAAGATTGCGTCCGATCGGTGCTTGTATGGCGGTTTTCGGTAGGGACACGGCAGTGCCGTGTCCTGGCAAATATCGCGGACACAGCAGTGCTGTATCCCTACAAATATATTCGGATTTGGACACCGGACTGCCGTGTTCATACAAATATCGATCGACCGTCAACAATGGGAGTTTTGAGTGCAAAATTCACAGCATGAGGCTGTGTTAAAATGAAATTGGCGATCGCCTAAAAGGGATTGAATCTTATGACGGTAGCGAAAGAACAGATTACTGATAGCAGTAGCAATAGCGGTTTATTGAATTTCCGAATCACTGTCGAACGTCTGATCGAGCTTTTAGATTTAGAAGAAGAGGATGAGTACGGAATTTTGAGACCGACTGAATATGCTTTCAGGACAGCTATGAAGTTAGTTGTTGAGGCATACTATAGCATGGGAAACAGTTTTCCAAAAGCCTCAACAGGTACAGATGACAGAGGCAGTATTACACTAGATTGGACAAGCTTAGAACCAGATCGTACAGTTCGCCTATTTTGTCCATTCAGTGCGGATCAACCAGTGGACATTTATCACCATGCAAAAAATGAAAATGCGGTCGAAGATATCGCTTCATCATCAACATTAGTTTACTGGTTGCAGTGGTTTAACAAAATATGATAGAACCATCTTCAGGGAGTGCGTCAGAGTTTGAAACATTACCGGATCGTACACTTGTTTACCGAGTTCTCCGAAAAGGATGGATAGATCGGGATAGATCGATCGTCAAATCGGACGCCTACTATTTGCGGAAAAATATAAACGAACAGGGTATTTCTGTCAATTTTTCGATAGAGCAATCTTTGAGTGCATTGAGAAACTGTGAAGGAGTCGCTAGCCTTAATGTAGGGGGAATTCGAGAACTAGGTCTAAATGTAGTACGTGACTCTTCATCTCATGGGAGTATTATAGGCTTGCCCTATCGTGAAGATAACCGTCCAAGGGCTGATGAGCTTGCACTTTTATTGGCAAGACAGTCTCGAATTGTATGGGAATCTTCGTCAAGATAGTAAAATAAGTTGTCAGATTAAGTAATAGTGTTAGCTAGAGTTTTGACTTCTTCAAGAAATCGAGATTCTGGGTGTCTTTGTGGTTCCTTCGTTTCATTTGACAATAAATTTTGACTTAATATTTCTTGGGCTATCGCCTCCACCACCGGCACACAAACAGAATTTCCAATTTGCTTGTAACTTTCCCCCGCACTCGGATAACTCTTAAAATCTTCAGGAAAACCCATAAGACGGTAACATTCCTTCAGCGTCAATTTTCTCACCATATCTTGCTCAGGAATGTAGATAAAAAATCTGCCAGAGGTTTCTTGCGAAGGAATAGTCGGATGCACTCCATCTACCGAATAAATGCGATTAGGCTGTCTGTGAACTCTCGATAAATGTTCTGTATTGGGCCTCACGCCAGTTTTCCAAGTACCTTTATTTCTGTAACCTACAAATACCAGTCCCGAATCTTGCTTTCTCGGATAATCAATTAAAGTATACTCTGATTTGTCCAATATTTCAAAATCCCCTGTCTCGTCTAGAAATTCCCTGAGTTTTGGAGTCAACTGGGTTTTAAGCCGAGAAAACTTGAAGGGTTTACCTTTAGTTGCAATAATAAATATTCTTTCACGATGTTGAGGAATTCCAAAGTCTTTAGCATTCAGCATTTTGTAATTCACGCTGTATCCCAAATCTTCAAGACTGGCAATAATTACTTTTAAGGTATTTCCCTTGTCGTGATGGATTAAGTGCTTGACATTTTCGAGAACTATTACTTGAGGTTGCTTTATTTGGATAATTTTACAAATATCAAAAAATAGCGTACCTCTAGTATCTTCAAAACCCAACTTTTTGCCACAAATGCTAAAAGGTTGGCACGGAAACCCGGCGACTAAAACATCAAAGTCTGCTAAATCGGTGGGATTGATGTTACTGATATCTCCAAAAGGAACCTCACCGAAGTTCTCCGTGTAAACTTGTCTGCATTTGCTGTTTATCTCGCAGGAAAAAACGCACTTAAAGCCTATTTTTTCAAAACCTTGTCTGAAACCTCCTATTCCTGCAAATAAATCTATAAAATTCATTGATAATTTAATCCCAAAAATTACTCACCCCAATGATAACATATTTTGTTTATCTCTCTTCTTTCACTCTGCGTTCTCTGCGTTCTCTGCGGTTCATTCTATCAAGTTAAACAAGTCTTGTTACAGTCTTCAATTTTATACAGATCGTTAAAAGTCGCAGAACCCAGCGCCGGACACGGCAATGCCCTGTCCCCACAGATATCGCGTAGAATGTCGATCGCCCAAAACTTTCTCCTCATTCAACCAACCAATGTCCCAAACTTGTCCCGCAGCCCACTAAACTAGAAATAGCAGAACAAATCACAGCTATTGTCTACTTCCTTTCACCAACCATGAGTCAAACCTTGGAAAACCTCACCGCCATCGATGACAAGCTATCCAAACGCCACATCGACCTCGATCCAGGCGGCTACTTCATCATCTATCTCGATCGCGAAACCAGCTTAATTTGTGCCAAACATTTCACCAACATCATCGACGATCGAGGCCTCGCCGTCGATCCCGAAACTGGCAAACCCATCCCCGCCCGCGGCAAAGTAGAACGCACTCAGTCCACACTTTTTACCGGGAGAACCGCCAAAGAACTTTGTGTCAAAATCCTAGAAGAAACCCGCCCCAGCCCGGTGACTATGTTAGATCACGCGGCTTATCTGGGACGGGAATTTGTACGGGCAGAAATTGCATTGTTGAGCGATCGAGAATACGTTCAAGATTAGTGCAGCCCTGCCTTAATTTCTTGACAAAACGGCAACCGGTCGAATTTATCAGCACCCGATCACGAAAAACCTTGATACCAGAAATAAGTCACCATCGGAATCACTGTCGCCAACACCAACAGCACAACCACAACAACTGTGGCATTGCCTCGATCTGTTTCTTCAGCTTTTTTAAAGGTGCCTTCAACTTGAATGTTGTCAACAACTTCAGGAGGGCCCGGATCGGGTTCGCCCGACAAAACAGTTGCAATGCGCGTACTTGCAGCCGAAAATGCCTCGTTGTATTTATTGGCTTCCCGCAGCGGCACTTGCACGGTTTCCCCAGCTACACTCTGGGCAATTTCATCGGTTAGCAGGGATTTAACCCCTTCGCCGGTGCGAATTGCTGCACTGTTGGTAACAGTGTCGAGAACGAGTAAAATTTGATTAGTCTGGTCTTCTTTTGCGGGAAACCACTGTTCAAACAGTTGGTCGGTAAAAGTGGCAGCCGTTTCGCCGTAGTCTAAGCGGTGGATGGTGACAAATCTGACTTGTTTCCCTGTTTTGTTTTCCAGGTTGTCGAGCACGCTGCTGATATTGCTTTCGCTGCTGCGGCTGAGTACGTCGCCTTTGTCGAACACCCAAGTTCGATCGCCCGTCGACAACACGGGCATTTCGTAAACGCCAGTCGCCAATGCCGGCAATACCGCCATCTGGGATGCGATTAGGGCGATCGCGATCGTCGCCGCCAAAGGTTGGAGATATTTTCTCCAGTTAAATAATTGCTTCAGGAGTCGGGTCATGAGGTTAACCGTAAAACTGACTTTTTTCCAAAAATACTATAGAAACCCCCGTAAAATTCATTTTATGCAGGGCAATATTTACAATTAGCTCGCCAGTGGAACTCCCCGCCCGATTATTTTAGGATTCTAACTATGGAACCAGCAGACACTTATAAAGGTTGGATTATTCAATCCCAGAAAGTCTTCTACGTCGAGGTTTGGGATAGTCGCGGCAACCGCCACGTAGCCGTCCAAAATGCCAAGACTGAGGAGGAAGCTTTGGAATTGGCCAAAAAGTGGATAGACAAATATGAGTCAAAACCCGGAAGAATGGCGATCGACGTACCCCATCCTTTCGGAGACATGATCGATATGCCATTTTAATTCAGTTGACTGTTGACTGTTGACTGTTAACAGTTAACATTACAGCTTGTCGGGTACTCTACTAGAGACAAAACCTCTTCAAATCGAGCAATTATTGCAACTGACACATCAGAAGAATAGGCCAGTTGCGTTTCGGACTGCATTTGTCATCAGCAGATAAAGTTACGAAATTCCTCGCAATTTCCGCGTATTTTCCACTAAACTCCGAGCAAATTCGTCGAACCTTTCAGACAGTTTTTCATCCAACAATTTACCATCAGGACTAAAAGCTTTCCAAGCTTGTCCGATCGCAATTTGTTCTGGAATGACCCAAGCGTGCACCCATCTTAAAATCACGCGCAAATCGTTGAGTGCGTTGTTGTTAACTTGCCCTCCCAAAACGCTAATCCCACCCGCAACTTTCCCGTCCAAATGCTCAAAACTCATCAAATCCAGGGCATTCTTGAGAGCACCGCTGACGCTACCGTGATACTCCGGCGTTGCCAAAATCAAAGCGTCGGCTTGCTTAACCGCATTCTGCAGCTTTTCCACATCGGGGTAATCGATATAATCATTCTCACCATTGCAGAATGGCAGATTGAGCGATCGCAAATCGAATATTTCAACTTCCGCGCCCAGGGCCTGCGCCCGTTCTGCTGCCACCTTCAACGCTAACTGGCTGTAGGAGCCAGCCCGCAAACTTCCACCAATGCCGACAATTTTTACCATAAAGCTTAAAAACAATAACTGCTTCTCTAAAACGTACTCATTACGAGTATGATTAACATAGCAAGTTCGATCGGCAACTGTCAATCGATTTTAGATTTTAGATTTACGCACGTGGCCGAGAAGCCGGATTTTTGCCACAATTTTTGGAAAAAACCACAGATTTGGGGGAAAAACCGGTTTGTGAGTCGCACTGCTCTTCAAGAACGGGCCCGAGAAACCCGGTTTCTTGAAAAGCAGTGGATTCAAAACCCCCCTCTTGAGGGGTCTCTTGAGATCCAGGGAGAGATAAACCCATTCAACACTCGCCCTCTTGTTAAAATAAATGAACGTAGCAAACCACAAGCGGTCAATCTTGGCAGTCTTCAACCTTGGGCAAAGCAATATGAAAAATTCTTGGAAACACGCATGGCTGGGGCATCTAGCTGTAAACAAAGACAAATCGAGCCAGAATCCTAAAAAATCAATTTCAGGACGGAATCTTTGGCGCATCCTGGGCAGTTTGGTGATTTCTCAAGGAATATTGCTCTCGACCCCGGTGTTTGCCGAGAGCACGCCAAACACCATGAGTTACAGCCAACTGATCGACAACATAGAAAAAGGGCAAGTCAGTAAAATCGAAGTAGACGAAACTCAAAAAACTGCCAAGGTTAGGCTAAAAAATCAAAAAAGCGATCAAACCCAATCAGTTAGTCTGTTCGACTACAACAACCGAGAACTGTACTCGCAAATCCGCGCCAAAAAGATAGATTTTGAAGTCAAACAAACAGCCGACAACGCCGCCGCAGTCAGTTTAGTAGTAAACTTGCTAGTGATTTTTGCAGTGTTGGCAGTGCTGATGGCAATCCTGCGCCGATCGACCCAATCTCAAGGAAATGCCATGAACTTCGGCAAATCCAGAGCCCGTTTCCAAATGGAAGCTAAAACCGGCGTGATGTTCGACGACGTAGCAGGCATCGAAGAAGCTAAAGAAGAACTGCAAGAAGTCGTAACCTTCCTCAAAAAACCCGAACGGTTCAATGCCATCGGCGCAAAAATTCCCAGAGGGGTTCTGTTAATCGGGCCTCCGGGAACAGGCAAAACCATGCTGGCAAAAGCCATCGCAGGTGAAGCAGCCGTTCCCTTCTTCAGCATCTCCGGTTCCGAATTTGTCGAAATGTTTGTCGGAGTTGGCGCCTCCCGCGTCCGCGACTTATTCCGCAAAGCTAAAGAAAATGCCCCCTGCATCGTCTTCATCGACGAAATAGACGCCGTAGGAAGGCAGCGCGGCGCAGGTATCGGCGGCGGCAACGACGAACGCGAACAAACTCTCAACCAGTTGCTGACAGAAATGGACGGCTTTGAGGGTAACAGCGGCGTGATTGTGATTGCAGCTACCAACCGCCCCGACGTGCTCGATACCGCCCTGCTGCGGCCCGGCAGGTTCGATCGCCAAGTAACGGTAGATTTACCCAGTTACAAAGGGCGTTTGGGGATTTTGCAAGTTCACGCGCGCAACAAAAAACTCGACCCAGAAGTTGCCCTAGATACGATCGCCCGCCGCACTCCCGGCTTTTCCGGCGCCGACTTGGCAAACTTGCTCAACGAAGCAGCAATTCTTACCGCGAGGCGTCGCAAAGACACGATTAGTAACTTAGAAGTTCACGACGCGATCGACCGGATCACGATCGGGCTTACCCTCAACCCGCTGCTCGACAGCAAGAAAAAGTGGATGACAGCGTACCACGAAGTCGGACACGCCCTAGTCGCGACCATGCTCAAAAATGCCGATCCAGTTGAAAAAGTAACGATTATTCCGCGTTCCGGCGGCATCGAAGGCTTCACTAGCTTTGTGCTCGACGACGAAATGCTCGACAGCGAAGGTTTGAGGAGTCGGGCTTTGCTGTTAAACCGAATTAAAGTAGCTTTGGGGGGACGGGCGGCGGAAGCAGAAATTTATGGCGATGCTGAAATCGACACTGGTGCCGGTAGCGATCTCAAAAAAGTTAGCAGTCTCGCGAGGGAAATGGTAACGCTTTATGGAATGTCGAATTTGGGGCCTGTGGCTTTGGAAAGTCCGAACAATGAGGTGTTTTTAGGCCAGAATTGGAATTCGCGATCCGAGTATTCCGAAGACATGGCAATTAAGATCGATCGGCAAGTCCGGGAAATTGCCTTTGAGTGCTACGAAGAAGCTCGCCGAATTATCCGCGAAAATCGCGCTTTGGTAGACAAACTTGTCGAAGCGCTGTTGGATGAGGAAACGATCGAGGGCGATGAATTCCGCCAAATTGTCGAGCGGTACACCGAGTTGACCAAAAAAGAGTTGGCACCAACGTAAAGATTCATTAGTTATTCAAGTTTGTAGTGATGACTTGATTCCTCATTCCCGAAAAAATCAGGACTTTAGTCATTACTACAAACCAAAAAAAATGACTGCTAACTAATGACAAATTAAGATTGTTGCGCGTACATTTCCCGGAGTACCAAAGCCGGGTCAACCCAGCGGCCGCCGTACTTCAGTCCCCAGTGCAAGTGAGGTCCACTCGTGCGGCCAGTCATCCCAACTCTGGCAATTCTCGCACCTGCAGGCACTGTTTGACCTTGCCAAATTTGCACGGTACCTTCGCTATCGGTATAATAACGCCCGCCGTTAGCTGTTAGCACTCGGCCTCTGAGGTGACAGTAGATGTGTTCCCAATTTCCCGATCGCACCACCATACCAGTGCCGCACCGGCCATCTTCCCAAACTTCCACAATTTGGCCGCCCCACCAATTGCGGATATAGCTGCCTTCCGGGGCCGCCATGTCCAAACCGTAATGAAAATCCCCGCCACGGGGGCCGAAGGCGGAAGTGTATGTTTCAAAGTTTTCGACTGGAAAAGAAGCTTCTTGCCACAAATTACCCGTCGCTACTCTGCTTGGTAAGCCTGACTGAGCTTTGACTACCTGCTGCTGAAAATAAGGGCCGATCAACACAATGCCGATCGAAAGTGCCAGCAGCAGCATCTGTCTGAAACGAAAAAAGCGTTTTACCGTCAGCGGGCCTCTAGAGTCTTGCAGGATTTTTTTCACGGCTCAAAGTTAAATGTGTGTGGGAGTTTGCGTTGTCTGTTAGGCTCACATTTTGCACCCTTGTCAGTCAATAAAGCTTTCCGGGGCGGGCTTTCCGTCCCACCAAAAAAATCATTCTTTGTGGAACGGGCATCTTCCCCGTTTCTGAGTTTCTGAGAAGGGTGCAAGATGTAAGTTATGCCAATTCGCTGCAAGATTGGCTTTGAGCTCTACTCGCGATCGCGAATCAGTTTAATAACAACGTGTATCTTACTCCATCCAAAACCCGTGTCAAGGCTTCCGGGTAAATGCCCGGGGGCGATAAAAAAAAATTGGCCTGGGAATTCGTGCTGCGGTTGAATTCGATCGAGCTTTTGCTTGAGACTATAGTTAAGTTCGGGGATTTTGGATGACATCCAAAATCTTAAATTCATCACCAACATCAAGCAATGCTTACTGAAATTTTTCCCTTTAGTTTTGCCATAGACGCAACTGCCATCGCTGGTGCGTCCTTGTGGTCTTTGGCCCTGTACTGGGGCCTGTCGCCCGTGACAGAATGGGTAATCCTGCAACTCAACCGCTGGATGAATTTTGCCGAGAGATCCCTCTACACCTCGGAAGCCGAGTTTGAAAGAACCCGCCAAGCCAGAGAAGCCCAAAATGCCTTTTACGCTTCCCTGTTGAGCATTCTGCCCTTTTTAATTGTGGGCGGATTGTGCAATTGGGGCGTGGAATTGTCTCTGGGCACTGGTTGGGCGGTATCTATGGGTACGATCGCCTGTATTGGCGGCGGCGTGTACGAACTCGGCCGCCGTGACGGTCAATCTTAGGCGGTTTTAGATTGTGGATTTTGGATTTTGGATTGCTCAAGATATTCTGAGATTTACCAGCCTCTAGAATTGATCGTAATCTCAAATCCAAAACTCCAACTCTCAAATAAATATGACATTTCCCGTTTATTTATCGATCGCGCCTCAAACAAAATTAGCAATGTATTTTAACCGTAATTTGACTCAGGATGTTTACCCAAAAGTCGCAGTTGCCGTTCAGTAGCGGTAGCGAGAATTTCGGGATTGAACTGCCACGGCCAAGGCGAAAATTTCTGCGCGATGTTGCGGTGGGAATAATGCACTTGCAGTAAGTAGCGAGTTCCATCTGTCGTCGTATTTTTGCCGCCGGAGTGCCAAATTTCACTGCGGAAAAACAGCACATCTCCTGCTTTGCACAAAACTGGTTCTGGGGAGTGTCCGTTCCAAGTTTCTTCCCCGCGATCGGGTTTTCTACCAGATTTGTGACTGCCAGGAATAATGTAGGTAGGACATAGGTCTTCAGCGATGTCGCTGAGATAGAAATGGGCTGTACAAATCCATACTGGCAGTTGAAAAGTGCGATCGCCAAACACGCTTTCGGGCACGGGTACAAACACCTGATCGACGTGGACGCGCCAACCATCATAACCGGGCCCGCTTTTCCATGCAGTCATGCCGATAATATGGCAATCGCTGCCCATTAATGCTTCGGCTAATTCAATTATACCCGGTCGATCGGCATAGGAGAGCCACAGGCGATCGCGATTAAAAACGCACTTAAAATGCTGGTTCAATTCACTCCAACTGCTACCATCGAGTCCGAAGGGTTGCAGGCGATCGAGTGCTTCCTTGGTTTGCGCCACTTCCGACGGACTGAGTACACCAGGAATCAGCGCAAAACCATCTTCATGCACTGCTTCTGCTAGACCTGCGGTATCGAAAAGATCCCAAATCTTTTGCCGATAGCTGAAAACTTCCCTTAACGTGCTTGCGTTCATAATTCAAAAAGTCAAATTATTAACTGTTATTAAATTAACACTTATTCTGCTCGATACTTGCATACGATGAAACCAGCCACCAGGTTTATTGGTACATCATGACTTACACAAAATTTTATTATGTAGGGCACGCACTGCTCACATTACGTCTGATTTGGGGATAAATCAAATGAAATACCAACCAGAACCAACATCATTAAATCAAGCCCGCGCCGCCTTCCAAAAAATCTGGGGATACGATGACTTTCGACCACCCCAAGGAGAAATTGTCGGTAGTTTATTAGCCGGAAAAGATACAATTATAATTATGCCGACAGGTGGCGGCAAATCAATCTGCTTTCAACTGCCAGCTTTGTTACAAACAGGCTTAACTTTGGTAGTTTCGCCGTTAGTCGCACTGATGGAAAATCAAGTACAAGAATTGCGCGATCGCAATCTTCCTGCTTCCCTACTCCACAGTCAATTGCCAACAGCGCAGCGCCGACAAACTATGCAGTCGCTGCAACAAAACAAATTAAGATTGCTGTACCTGTCTCCTGAAACATTACTCAGCAAACCTGTTTGGGAAATTATCAGTCAGCCACAGATCCAAATAAACGGTTTAATATTAGATGAAGCTCACTGTTTAGTGCAGTGGGGTGATACTTTTCGACCAGCTTACCGGCGTTTGGGAACAGTCCGATCGGCTTTGTTGAAAGCTAAACCAGCAAACAGTAAAATTGCGATCGCCGCTTTCACCGCTACCGCCAACCCGGAAGCACAGCAGACAATCAAAAATGTGTTGCAACTGCAAAAACCCGAAGCCTTTCTGCTAAGTCCGTACCGTTCTAACCTGCACCTGCAAGTGCAGACAGTGTGGACGCCGAGAGGACGCAAACAGCAGTTATTAAATTTTATTAAAGCTAGACAAAATCAAGCAGGTTTAGTCTATGTACGCACTAGAAAAGATAGCGAGAATTTGGCAGATTTGTTGGAAGCAGCAGGTTATGAAACAGCAGCATATCATGCAGGTTTAAGTCCAGAATCACGACGAAAAATAGAAACAGCTTGGCTGAACAATAATATTAAATTCGTGACTTGTACCTCAGCATTCGGGATGGGAATTAATAAGCCAGATGTCCGGTGGGTTGTTCACTTTCAAGCACCTTTGCTATTATCGGAATACATTCAGGAAATTGGTAGAGGCGGACGCGACGGCAAATCAGCGATCGCCCTGACATTGATTAGCGAACCTACGGGTTTTCTTTATCCCGAAGATAAACAAAGAAAGGAATTTTTTCAAGATAAATTGCGATCGCAATACCGAGAAGCTCAGCAATTGGCCAAAAAACTGCCAGTTAAAGGCGATATAGAAGCAGTTTCCCGCGAATTTCCCGAAAGTGCGATCGCCCTTTCAATCTTGCACAGCAGCGGACAATTAACATGGCAAGATCCTTTTAATTATGCGATCGATAAATCTCCCCAGCAAAAAGCGGAAAAATTAAATTTTACCGCAGCGGAAGAAATGGCTAAATATCTCAAACATCGCGAGTGTAGGTGGCAATTTTTGCTGCAAGCTTTTGGGTTTGCCAAGGAAGCTAAATCAATGCGCTGCGGCCACTGCGATAATTGTCGATAGAATTGACGATTATACTCAAACGACATAACCACTCCGACCAAAGAAACCGGGTTTTTTACCCAGTCTGCGGGTCTAAAGGAAGTATTGCTGTGAAAAAACCCGGTTTCTCGCTCCCCGTGCGATCGCGAACTAACTCACAGATGTTATGATTAATATATTTGCTTTACACACTTGGCAAAAAATAGTAAAAAGTAAATGATAGAAACAGACACTGCGCCACAGATTTATACAGTAGAAAATACAGAGGAATTCGATCGCAGTAATGTCAATCAGCGATTAGATATTTGGCTGTCAAACCAGATACCGGACTTATCCCGATCGCGAATCCAAACTCTGATATCACAAGGCAACGTCAAAGTCAACGACGAAACCTGCACCTCGAAAAAAATATCAGTAAAAACGGGCGATCGCATCCACCTCACATTACCCGAAACCCAGCCCACTTCCTTGCAGCCGGAATCAATTCCCCTCGACATTCTCTACGAAGACGACAGCCTAATTATCATCAACAAACCAGCCGGATTAGTCGTCCACCCAGCCGCCGGACACGCAGACGGTACATTAGTCAACGCCCTCTTAGCCCACTGTCCCCTAGCAGAAATAGGCGGAGTTCAGCGGCCGGGAATCGTGCACAGATTAGACAAAGATACAACAGGTGCGATCGCGATCGCCAAAACCGATATAGCCCACCAACACCTGCAAGCCCAACTCAAAACCAAAACCGCCCGCCGCGAATATTTAGGCATAGTTTACGGGGCTCCCAACACCGAAACAGGCACAATAGACTTACCCATCGGGCGGCATCCCACAGACCGCAAAAAAATGGCAGTAGTACCAGTAGAAAAAGGCGGTCGCCCCGCAGTTACTCACTGGAAAATCAAAGAAAGAATCGGCAACTATTGCTTAATGCACTATCAATTAGAAACCGGCCGCACCCATCAAATTCGCGTGCATACAGCGGAAATAAAACATCCGATTGTGGGCGATCCGATGTACAGTTCCAACCGTTCTATCGGCGTCAATTTAACCGGACAAGCCCTCCACGCATGGCGGCTGACATTGCAGCATCCCGTAACTGGAGAATTAATAGAGGCGATCGCACCTTTACCCGATCAATTCAACACTTTGTTGAAAATATTGCGATTGCGCTCTCACACTTGATATTTTGGGCAGTTAACACTGGTAAAGTATTTACTATAAACATTTTTTCCCCTTCCTTTTTTCTTGATTAAACTTCTTGCCTAAATCTTTGATGTAAGATGTCAACCGCAGATGAAAATAGATTTACGCAGATGAACGCAGATACATTTAAAGATAGGAGAGCGAAAAAGGGCTTCAATTCAAGTCTAATATTTATCGGTTAAATCCTGTAGATTGCTCGTTGCCGAACTTCCTTCTTTCCCCAAAAAGTATGAGCCCTGAGTTTTGGATTCCAAGTTTATCAAAAAACTCAAACCTCAAAACTCAAGACTCAAAACTCTCTCAGCCTAAAAGCCGATCGATTCAGTCGATCGCCCGACACAAATAATCGCATCAGGGCAGCATCAATTACCGGCGACGGGGAACCATCGTCTCGATATTGATATTAGCTAGAGGCACGCGCTGCGGCGCAGTAGCAGGCAGCGGCATATTGCGCGCCATACCCAAATAGTTCGACGGATCGCCAGCCTTAGCCTGCTGTTCTTGAGGAACAAAACGGCGGACACTTGTTTGCCAGATGATTTGCGGGAAGCCAAGCTGCGAACGGTGGTACTCACCGTAGCGGGGCGTTTTCAAGTTGAAAGGAGTGTCTCCTCCAACTCGCTGAGGCAAAATTCGGCGCTGCTGGTAAGGTACGGTATCGTAGCCGAACTTATCCAGGTACTCTTCGCTATTGACCAACTCGTCAATAAAGCCTTGAGGCCCCTTATTTGCTACCACGATCGACCAAGCAATCTTTTCGCGCTCGCTGTACACATCCCGGCCCAAAATGCGCTGCACGCACATTTCCACAAACCGATAGTTGCTGTTAGTTTGGTAATTCCGCTCTAGGAAAGGAGAAGAAGTCGCCAAACCGCGAATAAAGTCTCGCACAGTAATTTGGCCGAACTTGAGTTGCGACTCCAAAGACTTTTGGCGGTTGCTCTTGAGGATTTGGTGTTCGCTGTAAATCTGGCGATATCCAGCCCAAATCAAATTTTCCATGTCTCCAGACGAGAGCACATTTTCAGTTGTGAAAATTCTGGGCTGCTCGTCGCTCCCTGTTTCAAAACCAGCTACGCGCTGGTTTTGGCTTTTGGGGGCGTAGTTTATCAAAGGTAGCGCCACGTTAAAATCTCCGTTATCTCAAATTTCAGAAATAGTTGACACCGTGAGCTGCCAGCATAACGGATACAACTAACCAACATACAGATTAGGGGATTCCCGCAATCTAAATCTGATTTTCCTGAATTTTTGCAACAATCTGTAACATTTGTTGACTTTGGGGAAGTCAGCAGTCAGTAATTAGCAATCACCCTTCCAGTCTCTGGCTGGGAACGCCACTTGAGAGGCTCTGCCTCGTCTAATCTAACCGGAGGCAGAGCCTGAGACCCTGATTCCCAGGCTGAGTCTGGAAACGAAGCCAAAGTTATGACCGATGACTCATGACTAATGACTAAATTACCAACCCAGAGCCGAATAAAACTCGCTGGCGGCCACTTGATCTCCTGCGGCTTCTGATGTTGCATCCGAGTCTGGTTCCACCCGAATTTCGGTACAAAAAGTCGATGTGCTGAAACCGCCAAAGCGCTTTACGGTACTCGTCCGCATCCGCACGTTCGGATTAGCAAACCAAAAACGCTCGATCGAACTCATCGTTTCGTATTCGGTAGTCAGCAGCAGCCCATCCTCGTCATCCATCTCAAAACGGCCAGCCACAGGCACAATTTCCGCATAGCCCCGTTCGCGCAACATCAAGCCCTGCCGGGGATTTTCAGGATCGGGGACGATCGCGAACACCGTAGACCCTTTATGATTCTCATCATCCTTATCCCACGCCATCGAGCCGTGCCATGTCACAAAAGCCCCCCCAGCCGCCCGGCTCGGATCGACTTCGTGCATCTTGCAAATCTCCGCGACTCTAGCGTCATCGGCAGCTAGGGCTGTTACCTGAATATTTGAATCCCCAATCTCCGCTTGGCGGAAAGCGAGGTGGTGAGTGCTGCGCTGAGAACGCCACTCCCCAGCACTGCTTTGAAAAAACTCCATTGCATCCATACGAACTAGCTCCTTTGGCTTATGCTTCCCGGTGTTGACGCCTTTTTATGATAGAGCTCCCCCCACTTAGATGTACTTTTGCTACACAAATTAGTCTCAAAATGTCTACTTTGGACATATTGTCAAGTGAATGTTATGATAGTTTACAATGTAGGAGACACAACAAATCCTGCGAAACGTCATTCCGATCAATTTCGCATCAATCTCAGCAAACTGGAGGAGCGATTTATGGATATGCCTACAACCAGCCTCAGCATGGAACAGCAGTTCAAACTTCAAGTGCTGCGCGAAGAAGTAAAAAGGTTAAGCCAAGACCAAGCTCAGGAATACTTGCTCGAAGTTATGCGCCAAAACATGGTAAAAGAAAACCTGTTAAAGCATTGGATGAAGAATATGTGAACTCTTCGAGCATTTCTTCACAAAAATCAGTGGCTTGTATTTGCAAAAAGTACGATCGAGTTTTTAATCATAAAATCCAGAATCCCGCTTTCTCCAAGAAAGCGGGATTCTAAATTGACAAAACTTTTACGCAGTTTTTTTTGTCGTTACCATACTCAGCAAATTAAATTCTTTTCATCCCTTAGAGAGGGACGAGAGTTTGTGTAGCCCGATTGTTTCAACTTGTCGGGGAATCAACCAAAACGGCCGCTCACATAATCTAAAGTAGACTCTTCCTTTGGACTTTGGAAAATTACCTCAGTCTTATCACATTCCACAAGATAGCCAAACCGCTTCCCATCGTCAGAAAGTTTAGCATTGAAAAAAGCAGTCAGGTCAGAAACCCGAGAAGCCTGCTGCATATTGTGAGTAACGATCACAATCGTATACTTTTCCTTGAGTTCCCGCATCAACTCCTCAATCTTAATCGTAGAAATCGGGTCAAGAGAAGCGCAAGGTTCATCCATTAACACTACATCAGGATTAATCGCGATCGCCCTAGCAATACACAAACGCTGCTGCTGGCCGCCCGAAAGAGAAAAACCGCTTTGCTTCAACTTATCCTTCACCTCATCCCACAAATAAGCTTGGCTGAGCGATTTTTCCACCAGCTCATCCATATCCCCCTTATAATTGTTCACCCTCGCACCGTAAGCAATATTGTCATAAATCGACTTCGGGAAAGGATTCGGCTTTTGAAACACCATCCCAATCTTGCGGCGCACCGCCACAGCATCAATATCAGGATCGTAAAGATTTTGACCGTGGTAATCAATCCTACCCTCTAAACGAAAACCGCTAACTAAATCGTTGAGCCTGTTAAAACATCGCAGAATTGTACTTTTGCCGCAGCCAGACGGCCCAATCAAGGCAGTAATGCGATTTTTAGGAATCTCCATTGAAACATTTTTAACCGCGTGGAAAGCGCCGTAAAAAATATTGATATTTTCTGTCCGTAAAACTGTTTCCGTTTGCTTGTCTAAATCCATCATCATACAGGTAAGTATCCAATCGAATTTTACAAAATAAGGAGAAGATGAGAGCGATCGAGTTGGAGATAGGTAAAATCTTTCTTGTTCCTTCTTTTTATCAATTCCCCAAGTCTCAGGGTCTTCTTCCTTCAATAAACTTTTTGGCGAGTAGCCCAGCGAGAAAGAATACTCGTCAGCAAAACCATAATCACCAAAATCAAAGATGCCGCCCAGGCCAATTCTTTCTGTGCCTTAAAAGGAACCGTTGCAAAGTTGTACACCAAAACCGAAAGACTCGGAGTTGGCTTATCAAATCCTGCCGGCCAAAAAGGCGAATTGAGCGCCGTAAAAATCAAAGGAGCAGTTTCTCCAGCAGCGCGAGCAATTGCCAGTGTCACACCCGTTAAAATAGCCGGAATTGCCGCAGGCAAAACCACCTGCAACACCGTCTGATAATTAGAAGCACCCACCCCAACCGACGCCCATCTAATATCTTGCGGGACGATTTGTAGAGCTTCGTCAGTAGTCCGCACAATCGTGGGCAACATCAGCACAGCCAGCGCCGCACCCCCTGCAATTGCCGAAAAACCTCCCATATTTACCACGAACAAACCGTAGGCAAATACCCCGGCAATAATCGAAGGAACGCCACTGAGGACATTGGTAGCAAAGCGTACCCAGCGAGCTACTTGGCCGCTGCTGAACTCCGACAAATAAACTGCTGCCAATACACCAAAAGGAACAGCAATTAAAGAAGCAATTCCCACCGTCATCAATGTACCGAGAATTGCATTAGCAATACCGCCTCCCGATAGTCCGGGTGGCGGTGGCAGCTTGGTAAACAAGTCTAAATTCAGGCGATTGAAACCTTGTACTGTGACGTAGGAAAGCACTGCAAACAAAGGTAGCAGAGTGATGGCCAGACTAGCTCCAGCCAGTACAGTCATCGCCAGACTAAACAGCGCTTGCGGGCTATTTTTAACCTTCTTTAAACTGCCTGTTTTCGATACCAAAGGATTCTCATCGGAGACGCTATTTGACATAAACTAAAACTATGTAGGAAATGGCGGCAAACTTCTAGTTGTATTTCGCTCTTACTTGAGAAACAATCCACTCTGCCAAAATATTAACAATCAGTGTCATAATAAACAGAATTAGCCCAGTGTACATCAGAGCTGCTATTTGCAACCCGGAGGCTTCTGCAAACTGATTTGCCATCAGAGAAGCAATAGTATTTGCCGGAGCTAGCACAGAAAGACTTAACTGATTGGAATTGCCAATTAACAGAGTTGCAGCCATTGTTTCTCCCATAGCGCGACCGAGCCCAAGCATAATTCCGCCGACAATGCCGGAAAAAGCCGCCGGTACGAGCACTCTAAAAATTGTTGTCCAGCGAGTAGCTCCTAAACCTAGAGATGCTTGCCGCAAGTCGGGGGGGAGACTTGCCAAAGAGTCGCGGGAGATAGCAGTAATAATGGGCAAAGTCATGATTCCCAAAATTACTCCGGCTGGTAACATTCCCGGGCCCACTGGCGGGGTGCTAAAAATCGGCAGCCATCCGAAAGTGCCGTTGAGAAACTTGCCGAGAGTGGTAATCATGGGAATCAATACGGCAATTCCCCACAAACCGTAGACTACGCTGGGAATGGCGGCTAAAAGTTCTACTAAAAAAACCAAAGCTGTACGCACTGGCAGCGGCAGAAAGTCCTCGCTCAAGAAAATGGCAGTCCCTACTCCTAATGGTACTGCAATTAAGAGCGCGATCGCCGAACTGACGATCGTCCCGTAAATCATCGGCAGCGCACCGTACTCTTCTTTAACCGGATTCCAGCTACTGCCAAACAGAAAGCCCAAACCGTACTGTTGAATCGCCGGTAAAGCCCGATAAGCAACGGTGAGCGCGATTACCAGCAAAATTACACCAACTCCTATGCCCAAAATCCGCGTCAGCCAGATAAAGCCTTGGTCTAAGGACTTTTCGGCTTGAGAGCGCGATCGGGTCTGCGATCGAGCGCTGTTATTATCTGAAATCATAGAAAAAAAAACCAAATATATAGTAGCCGAAAATAGCCTGTTTCGGAAAAAGCTATAACGAAGCAGAAAGAAAGACCATAAATAAAATCAAAGAGGGGCGGGTTTATTAATTCCCTGACTTTTCAACAAGTATTTCTGGTCAAACCCACCCCTACACAGATGCACCGATTGTTACATAGAAGAGGGGCGGATTTATTAATCCCCTGACTTTTTAACAAATATTTCTGGTAAAACCCGCCCCACAGAAATATCTCTCTTCATTCTTGCTGATTTTTACCTGCACGCGCAATGCCGAAGGGCTTTTTTCCCTCTGACAACGGACAACAGTCAACAGTCAACAGTTACTATTTGGCAACCTCAATCTTGTAGTCTGCGCTGATGCCGTCAGCGGCCGCGGCTACTTTTTCTTTAACGTTTTGAGGTAGAGGAACGTAGCCCAATTCGGAACTAACTTTTTGACCTTCATTCAAGCCGTATTCAACCATTGCCTCGATGGTTTTGGCTTTGTTGGGGTCAGTAACTGTTTTGGGGACCAGCATCCAAGTGTAGGTGACAATTGGATATGATTGAGCGCCTTCGGGGTCTTCGATAAATGCTCGCAGGTTTTCCGGCATCGGCACAGTTGCTAAAGCTTGAGAAGCTGATTCGTCGGTAGGTGCGACAAAGCTGCCTGCTTTGTTTTCCAAAGATGCAAATTTGACATTGTTGTTTTTGGCATAGCCGTATTCTATGTAGCCGATGCTGCCTGCGGTTTGCAGTATTTGGGCTGTGACGCCTTCGTTGCCTTTTGCGCCTACGCCTACGGGCCACTGTACTGTTTTGCCGTCGCCTACTGCCGTTTTCCAGTCGGGGCTGATGGCACTCAGGTGTTTGGTGAAGACGGCGGTGGTACCGCTACCGTCGGAACGGTGGACGATGGTGATGGCTTGGTCTGGCAATTTAGCGGTCGGGTTGGCGGCTGCAATTTTGGGATCGTTCCAGTTGGTAATTTTACCGGCGAAGATATCTGCGTAAACGTCCCGTGGTAGTTTCAATGGTTCGGTTAAGTCTGGCAGGTTATAGCCGATGACGATGCTGCCTGCTGTCATGGGCAGCAAGATTACGCCTTTGTCGGCTGGAACTTTGGCGATTTCGTCGTCTTTCATGCCGGTGTCGCTGGCCCCAAAGTCTACTGTGCCTTTGGTAAATTGTTCGACTCCGGCGCCGCTGCCTACTGATTGATAGTTAATTTGTACTTTGGGGTTGATTTTGTTGAAGTCTTGAAACCAACGCTGGTACAGGGGGGCGGGGAATGAGGCGCCGGCTGCAGTGATGGCTACGTCTGAGGCTAGGGCGAGTTTGGTGTTTTCCGCTGTGCCGGTGGCTGCAACGGGGGAAGCGCCGGGAGATGCTGCGGTGTCGCCGGGGCTGGGGCTGCTGCCTGTGGTTGTGCTGCCGCCGCCGCAAGCTGCTAAACTGAGGGCGATCGCCGTAGCGGAAATTGCAGTAGTCAAACGGTTTGAATTAATCAAGTTGAGACGAAAAAGCATAGGTATACAAAATCTGCGATCGTTATATGGGTGTCCCGCATCAGCATAGCGCGCAAAAGTAAAGGTTAGGTTAAGAATCTTTACACTTAATGGCAATTTAATATTAATTAATATTATTAATGTTAATTATGAGCTTGACAATTGTGAATATATAAGATATAGGGCAGAGAAATAGCTACGGAAACAAGCATTCGATCGCCCGATCGCGAAAAATTCCCGATTAAATTATCACAAGATCGAGGCTTGAGAACCAGAAAACCATACAATGGTGGTTATTTTGACAGTAGTGCTAGTATTAAGAATTTAAAAGCTGCGGGCATTGAAGCTTGCCTCTGACAAATGCCTTCTGCCTTATACCTTCTGACGAATGCCGTTTGATGATAATGCCTGCTCCTATTGAATTAATCTGGGCTGTTATTGGTTTGCTGCTGACGATAGGAGGCACTTTTTTGCCTGCATCTGTCACAATTCCGATTGGGTTGTGGGACGATCGAGGACTTCAGGCGTACTCTTTAGGTGTTACCTATCAAATTGGCGCCGTTTTGCTAGTAGGCTGCATGGGGGGAAAAAATGCTGCGGCTCTCTCGCAAATTGCTTATTTGGCATTAGGATTAACTTTGTGGCCAGTTTTTTCTCAAGGCGGCGGCATCGGCTATCTCAAAGAAGCGAGTTTTGGGTATTTGCTGGGTTTTGTGCCTGGTGCTTGGGTGTGTGGCTGGGTGGCTTTTAAGGTAGCTTCGCGGCTGGAATCTATGGCTTTTAGCTGTTTGTGCGGTTTGTTCACTGTTCACGCGATCGGCTTAATTTATCTAATTTTTACTTACTGGCTACCTCCGGCAAAAAAAACACCTTTATTTGATGAGATTCTTAAATATTCGGTTTATCCCCTGCCGGGACAATTGGCAGTAGTTTGTGCGATCGCAGTGCTGTCATTTACTTTACGCCGCTTGATGTTTTATTAATTCGGGAATTGAGAATTGGGAATGGGGAATTGGTAATCGGTAATCGGGGATTGGTTGTTGTGTCAAATAAGGTTATACTATCATTGCCCAACGGGAGAGTCATCTCGCTGCGGCTGGGATTGCTTTGCTGCACTGCATTCTGCTGACAAAAACCAGCGAAATTTGAGTAAATTATCCCATGCCCGATGCCCCCTATTCAATTGCCTAATTCATGCGTTTTAAAAGAAATCCCTTGTTCTGGATTGCTGCTGTTATCAGTTTAGTTTTAGACCACCTGACTAAGTTTTGGGTGGTGCAAAATTTTGACTTGACGATTCCTCCGCAGACGCAGCCGCTGTTACCCGGAGTGTTTCACTTCACTTATGTTGTTAATACCGGTGCGGCTTTTAGTCTGTTCAGCAATGGCGGGGCGAATTGGTTGCGGTGGCTGTCTTTGGGCGTTAGTGTCGGATTGATTGTGCTGGCTTGGTTCGGGCCGCGAATTAACCGCTGGGAACAAGCTGGCTACGGTTTGATTTTGGGGGGAGCACTGGGGAACGGCATAGATAGATTTGTTTCGGGTCATGTTGTAGATTTTATCGATTTTCGGATAATTCGGTTCCCCGTATTTAATCTGGCGGATGTGTTTATTAATGCTGGGATTATCTGTTTGTTGATTGCAACTTTTCACAGTGCACCGCCTACTCCGACTACTCCGAGAACTCAGGACGATCGCGATTCTATTTCAGACTAACTTTCAAAAAGTCAATCGATTTTCGATTTTCGATTTTCGATTTTCGATTAACCACCCACGGGCTGTACCGTTCTCAGGTTTATCGGATGCGGAGCTTTGTTTGCCGATCCACAGATGAATCCGGAGGCGTGGCAACCAATTGCTTTCGGTCATTTGTCAGTTGTCAGTTGTCAGAAGGTATAGGTATCAACTTAAAGTTAGGGTCATTTATGAGCTATAATTATATTTTTTAGTGCTAAGGCTAAACTCGATCGCCATTCAAAATACTTTGGTTACAAAGCCCCGGATTTATCCGTGGGATAAATTCCCCAATCTAAAATCTAAACTCCCCAATCTAAAATCTAAAATCTAAACTCCCCAATCTAAAATCTAAAATCTAAAATCTAAAATCGGATGACTCCTAATCCATTTGCCCAAGAACGCTTACTATTTGCCCCAGCAACGCCCGATGCTGACGCTATCCCGACTATTTTTGCTTTTCCCAACGAGTACACGGTGGGTATTACCAGTCTCGGCTATCAGATAGTATGGGCAACTTTGGCGGTGCGATCGGATATTGAAGTAGGTCGTTTATTTACTGATATTCGCGAACCACTTCCCCGACATCCAGAGTTACTGGGATTTTCGCTTTCTTGGGAACTAGACTATGTAAATATTCTCAATTTATTGGAATCTCTAGAAATTCCGATTTGGGCGTCAAAACGAACTGATAATCATCCGATAGTATTCGGCGGTGGCCCGGTTTTTACGGCTAATCCCGAACCTTTTGCCGATTTTTTTGATGTGATTTTGCTGGGAGATGGCGAACATCTCATAGACAATTTTATTGATGCTTGTAAAGAAGTCCGTACCGCCGACAGAAAAACTCAATTGCGGCATTTAGCCCAAGTTCCGGGAGTTTACGTCCCCAGTTTGTACGAAGTAACTTATCTGGATGCGACTGAGGGGATTAAATCGATTCAGCCTGTTGATTTGGGAATTCCCAGTATGGTTGAAAAACAGACGTATCGCGGCAATACTTTATCTGCTTCCACTGTAGTGACGGAAAAAGCGGCTTGGGAAAATATTTACATGGTGGAAGTGGTTCGTAGTTGTCCAGAAATGTGCCGTTTTTGTTTGGCAAGTTATCTGACTTTGCCGTTTAGAACGGCGAGTTTGGAGGATTCGTTAATTCCGGCGATAGATCGCGGTTTAGCTGTGACTAATCGTTTGGGTTTGTTGGGTGCTTCGGTGACTCAGCACCCGGAATTTGAAGCGTTGCTGGCTCATTTGAATCATCCGAAATACGACGGCGTGCGCTTGAGTCTTTCTTCGGTACGGACGAATACGGTGACAGTTAAGCTAGCAGAAATTTTGACAAACAGAGACAGCAAATCTGTGACGATTGCCGTGGAAAGCGGGAGCGATCGCCTCCGCAAAATCGTTAACAAAAAACTCACCAATGACGAAATTATTCAAGCTGCTATCAATGCTAAAGCTGGTGGATTAAAGGGAATTAAACTTTACGGAATGGCGGGAATTCCAGGTGAAGAGATGGAGGATTTAGAGGAAACGGTAGCAATGATGCGGGCGATTAGAAAAGCTGTTCCCGGTTTGCGGTTGACTCTGGGATGCAGCACTTTTGTCCCGAAATCTCACACTCCTTTTCAGTGGTTTGGAGTGAATAAAGATGCAGAGAAGAGGCTGAAGTTTTTAGATAAAGAATTGCGGAAGTTAGGTTTAGAATTTAGACCTGAAAGCTATAACTGGTCTGTGATTCAGGGGTTGCTCTCTAGAGGCGATCGGCGGTTGTCTCGGCTGTTGGAATTAGTGCGGCATTACGGCGATACTTTGGGCAGTTATCGACGGGCATTTAAGGAGTTGCGGGGACAGTTGCCTGAGATGGATTTTTATGTTTTTCAAGAGTGGGAATTGGAGCAGGTTTTGCCTTGGAGTCATTTAAAAGGGCCGCTACCGGAGGCGACTTTGAAGAAGCATTTGGCTGAGGCGATGAGTCATTTTAGGACGAAGGATTTGCAGTTGACGACTTAGGAAATAGCGGATGCGAAAGTGCGTTAGCGAAGCCCTCGAAGAGGATCGCATCTTTGCAAGTAAGTAGATTGAAAGCTAACTTAACAAGATAAAATAAGGAGCGACGTACTATAATACAATTATGCCAGAAGTTCAACCCAAGGAAATTCAGCGTTATGTCACCTCAGATGGCAGAGTACCTTTCGCTGAGTGGTTTGATTCCTTCAAAGATACAAACACTCAAGCCAAGATTCGATCTAGGCTAAATCGGGTTGTTACTGGTAATTTGGGAGACTATCGTTCAGTTGGAGAAGGAGTTTGCGAACTCAGAATAGACTATGGCCCTGGTTTCCGAATCTATTTTGGGCAAGTTGGAACAACAATTGTGCTTCTCCTCTGCGGTGGAGATAAAAGCACTCAAAACCGAGATATCCTCCAAGCAAAAGAATACTGGACAGATTACAACAGGATTTAAAACAATGGCTAAAAGTATTCCAGATCATCCGTTTTTGATTGAATCTCTGAGAAAAAACCCGGCATTGTCAGCCGCCTATATAACGGCAACTATAGAGGAAATCGACCCGGAACCTGAATTGCTGAAACTTGCTCTGGGCGATGTAGCAGAAGCTTTGGGTCAACCGAAAATGACTCCTGAAGAATATGAATTGCACTTAAAAAAACTGGATGAATTGCTATCGCAGCAAGGAAATGATGCGATTTACAATCTAGGAACTTGGCTGAATGCTTTTGGATTGAAACTAACTGTTGCTGTTTGTACGGATACAGAGGATAATACTGCAAATGCTGAAACGCGATCGGAAATAACTGTTTAACTTAATCTAGAAAATGCCCAATTTTAAATATTCGTCGCTGATTAATGCCACCGTTGAAGCAGTCTGGAACTTTCACGAAAGGCCCGACATTCTGCAACTTTTGACTCCGCCTTGGCAACCGGTGAAAATCATTCGCCGCGAAGGGGGACTCGATGTGGGTGCTGTATCAGAATTTCGCCTGTTATTGGGGCCGATTCCTGTAAAATGGGTGGCGACTCACACTCGGTGCGAACAATATCGCTTGTTTGTTGATGAACAAACTGAGGGGCCAATGGCACGTTGGACTCACCGACACGAGTTTACCTCAGAAAATGGCAAAACTAGATTGACAGATGCGATCGCATTTTCGATACCGGGCGGCCCGATTGTCGATTTGCTGTTAGGTTGGTGGGTGGAAATGCGGTTAACAGATATGTTTCGCTACCGCCACGAAGTCACAAAAAGAGAGTGCGAGAAAAATGCCAACAACGGCTGAATATTACTGTGCTTTCTGCGGCGAACAGAGTAAAACTTTTGTTGATATTAGCGGTGGTATGGAGCAATCTTATATCGAAGATTGTCAGGTTTGTTGTCGCCCGAATGTTCTGTATGTCAGAATAGATGAAGATACCCTGGATATTGAAATAGATACTGACTATCAAGAATAAGTGACTATCAAAATGTATGAATTGCATTTGATGCAGACTTGGTAGAATTCATAAATCTTGAAGCTGCTGCTTCTACGAAAGCCTGAAAAATTCGAGAGTTGAACGAACAGTTTGGTGACATTTCCGGGTGCCATTGAATTGCTATCATCCAAGGGTGATAGCAGTGTTCCATTGCTTCTACCAAAGTGTCAGGTGCATCGGCTACAATTCGCCAATCGGATGTTACCTTCCGCACTGCTTGATGATGCCAGGAAACAACTGTTGTTGAAGTTTGTCCCATAATTTTTGCTAGCCGACTGTTTGGCTCAATTTCAATGGTATGCTCGATCGCACGCGGGGGAATTCCCGATCCGTGATTAACCTCATCTCCGTAAGCATCCGGTACGTGAATCACCAAACTGCCGCCGCTGGCTACGTTCAACATTTGCATTCCCCGGCAAATCCCCAACACAGGTATATCAGCTTTCAAAGCTAGCTTTGCTAAGCTTAATTCAAAATTGTCGCGTTCTGCATTAACCGAGTAAACTGTGCGATCGACATAACCGCCATAAAGTTCTGGGTTGATATCTCCGCCCCCGGAAAAAATCAAACCATCTACTGCATCCAAAATACTACCCGGATCTAATTGATTGGGCGGCAATAAAATCGGAATGCCACCAGCCGCCTGAACAGCATCAATATAAGTTCCATTTAAGCGATATGCGCCTGCTGAACAGCGGTTATGTGTTGTGATGCCAACGATAGGAAATTTTTTCATTTGCTAGAAACTGGGAAATAATTATTTAGATTAATACTCGGATTTTGCACTATTTGTAATCAGTCTTTTATCGGCGGACTCCAAGCCCACCCACAATAAAACTTACTTATTGTGAAACAGGCATCTTGCCTGTTTCTTGTCTGATTTATTGTGATTTATTCCTAGATTAAACTGAAAATTCCCTGCACGGCTGTCTAATTTGTAACAGTTTTAGTATTAGTTTCTGGCAGCGGTTTGCGCGTACACAGATAAGCCAACGGCCCGAACAGCGGTACTAATGTTACTGCCCAAAATGCTGTAGAGTTCTGCATTCCTCGGCGCGCCATATCGTCTCCTAATAAGGCAGGAAATAGCAGGCAAAGTATACAAAAATCTAAACTGCTTACATGGATAAAACGGCTGGTTTGCCACTGTCCAATAAAATCAGACCAATCGCCTTTTGTCAAGCCAAAGGCAACTAAACCAACAGCAGCTAATGTTAAGAAAATTCCAGTAAAACGGGAGTCTAATATCTTTAAAAAGATATTTTTATGACCGGGAAATTCTGGATTCGGTTCCCGCAGGGCTAAATAAGGCAGCAAGGCAAAGGCACCGACGCCAAAGGATAAAGTGGCAAATAACCATGCAGGTATTTTCTGCCCCCTGCCGTCAGCAAATAAGACGCAACTGTAGATGAGCGGCCAGACTCCCATGATGTTGAATAAAGCTACAATTAAAGGGTTGATGCCTGCTATTTTGCCTGTGGAAAGATTGGTAATTAGTGTGATGGTTTTTTCTGGGCTGTCGGGTGGTGCAAATACAAAGGCGTAGGTGATAAATGCAATCCACAGCAGCCCAAATCCAATTTTTCTGAACATAGTTAGTTTTTCTGACTTCTGATATTACTATAACAATCTTAAAGGGTTTTTCAATAAGACTTTTTTATTTACCGCAGAGGACGCTATTGACGCAGAGGAAGAGAGGAGAATATCTGAATGTATTGCTATTGGGTATTGCGGGTTTTGGGCAGATTGCTAAATTTTTGCATAAATTGGCGATCGATCCAATCTTTCCAATACCACAGCAGCGCCGATTCCCACATGAAAGATCCGCGAGATGCGATCGCCCTTTTATTCCCAGTACCAATTAACCCTAAGTATTGTTCCTGCGGTGCAAAGGGTTTGAGGGGTTTTCGCAATAAAAACTGCTGCAAGTTTTCAAACAGCGGTTTGCCCTGACGCACGGCAAACACGCCTGCTTTGGGACGGGGATAATTAACCATCGCAGCGATATCGCCAGCCCCAAATACGTTGGGGTGAGAGACTGATTGCAGGCAATCGTTGACTTGCATAAAGCCGTTTGAGTCGGCTGCTAAACCGGATTCTGCGATCCAATTGGCTGCCGATGCTTGTGTCACCCAAAAAATGCGATCGCACTCTAATTCTAAACCTGATTTACAGGAAATTTGGTAATTGGTAGGGAATTGAGGGTTGGTTTCTCTCTCAATCTTTTTTACTGCACAGACTTTTTCCTGCAAATGCACTTTAACGCCACGATTAATCAGAATTTCTTTAAGGCGTCGGCGCACCCGCTGATTGTGTCCCTGCATCAATTCAGCGCGGCTGTGAAACAAATGAATTTCTAATTCTTCTTTCTTCCCCCTTCCCTTTTCTCTTTTATGTCTTTCGGTGTACCTTAATATCCATCCGTTAAATCCGTTACAGAATCCGTTGCCGAACCCCTCTTCCTTCCCCAATCGAGATTGCATATTTAAGGCTAATTCTACACCACCTGCACCGCCACCGACAATTGCGATCCGCAGCGGTTTATCGGGATGATTTTGCCTAGATTGTATCAACTGATTCCAGCTAGCTAAAAACTCCGGTACGGGTTTAGCTGCAATTGCATATTCTGCCGCACCCGGTACAGATAAAGTCGCGGGAGTGCTGCCGATATCCACAGAAAGCAAATCAAAATTAACCGAAGGGTGAGTTTGACAAATAACTAAGTTTTTGTTAAAGTCGATCGCGATCGCCCGATCGACCAATATTTGACATCCAGCAAATTCAGCGAGCGATCGCAAATCGATGTGACATTCATCATAACCGTAAAACCCGGCAACGTGCCCCGGCAGCATTCCCGAATAAGGCGCGTGCAGGACATCGCTAATCAGAGTCAAACGCACTCCAGGCAGCGGTTTGATGCCGAACATTTTTAATACAATAGCATGACTGTGACCGCCACCAATTAACACTAAATGTTTCACAATTACAGATGTTCGATCGAAATATTCCAGCACCGATATTGTACAGCACTCGCATTCCTTGGGCCACACTGTCCGGTAAAGAGAGCTTGCAGTGCGTAATGAATGATTTCCCAGCACTTTGACATAATGCTCTCATCTACTCTCTGTCTCATAGATTATACTTCGCTCAGTGGCGATCGCATAACATCAATCCACCTATTGCACTTAACCGATTCCACATTCAGCGCCAATGGCTGTAGACTGTAGAGCGAGCAAATTTTATCACCAAATTATGCCGGGGTGTGTTTCAATAGCTAACTCACCATTCAAAACTATGACATTACGCATCATTCCGCGCAGTTGGCAGCGATCGATTAAAACTCTTTTCCCGCTTCTGTTTGCCCTCTCATTCATTATAGTATTGCTAGCGAACAACTTCATTCCGGCGATCGCCCAGCAACCCCGCCAGGAAATTCGCGGCGTTTGGATGACGACAAACGACAAAGACATTCTCAGAGATCGTCGCAAACTAGGAGATGCTGTCAGCCAATTAAAGCGGTTAAATTTCAACACAATTTATCCCGTAGTCTGGAATTCTGGCTATGCAATGTATCCCAGCTATGTAGCGCAGCAAAGAGACATTCAACCCTTTGTTTACAGAGGGTTAGACGGACAAGATATGCTCGCCGATTTAATTGATAAAGCTCACCGCCAAGGCCTGTTAGTGATTCCTTGGTTTGAGTTTGGTTTCATGGCTCCCCCCACATCAGAATTAGCCTTAAATCATCCCGAGTGGCTGACCCAAAAACAGGACGGCAGCCAAACATCAAACGACGCGGGCGGGGAAGTAGTTTGGCTCAATCCCTTTCATCCAGAAGTCCAGCAATTCATTACCGAACTCGTACTAGAAATCACCACTCAATACAACGCCGACGGCATTCAATTTGACGACCACATGAGTTTGCCGGCAGAATTTGGCTACGATGACTACACAATTGCTTTGTATACCAAAGAAACAAAAAAAGCTCCGCCCAAAGATTTTCAAAATCCAGCATGGGTGCAGTGGCGAGCCAATAAAATTACGGCTTTTATGTCGCAGCTAAATCAAGCCGTCAAAGCAGTCAAACCCAATGCAATTTTCTCGATTTCTCCCAATTATTACGATTTTGCTTACAAACATCACCTACAAGATTGGCTGGCTTGGGTGCGTTTGGATATTGCCGACGAGCTAATCGTGCAAGTCTACCGTCCCAATCTAGAATCATTTGTGGACAAAATTAACCGTCCAGAAATGCAAGAAGCACAGCAAAAAATTCCCACCGGAGTTGGGATTATGACAGGTTTGAGGAATAACCCAGTACCGATTCACCAAATTAAATCTCAGGTGCAAGCAGTCCAAGGATACGGCTTAGGTGTCGCTTTCTTCTACTACGAAAGCTTGTGGGAATATGCACCAGAACCCCTCGCCCATCGACTTTCTCAATTTAGTGCTTTCTTCCCGTCTTCTGCATTCCGAACAGCGCTACAAATACCCAGACGCGCGGCGACTTTTCCTCCGCCTGCGCCACCCAAACCAGACCCGAAAGCTAAGCCAGAGCAACCTACCAAAAACAGCCAACCTTCCCCATTACCAACCACGTAAAATAATTAAAAAGTAGGGTGCGCCTAGCGCACCTTACCGCGAGATCAATCATTAATCATCAATAAAAATGCAAACTAACCAAAAACTTTTACTTCCACAAATGGGCTGTGGCACTTGGGCCTGGGGCAACAGATTTCTCTGGGGCTACAATGAAAGTATGGACGAGGAATTGCAAGCCGTTTTCAATCTTTGTGTTAGTAACGGCGTCACTTTATTCGATACCGGCGACTCTTACGGAACAGGGAAATTAAACGGACGCAGCGAGCAGCTTTTGGGGCAGTTTTATCAAGAATATCAAGATAAAAATAAAGACAGTATTTGTATTGCGACAAAACTGGCTGCTTATCCTTGGAGACTGACGCGACAATCAATGATATCGGCTTGCAAAGCCTCTGCTGCGCGCCTCGGAAAAAATGTAGATTTGGTACAAATGCACTGGTCTACAGCCAATTACGCTCCTTGGCAAGAGGGGGCGCTTTTAGACGGTTTGGCTGACCTTTACGAGCAAGGATTGGTCAAGGGAGTGGGCTTGTCTAATTACGGGCCGAAACGCCTGAAATGGGTGCATCAGAAATTTAGCGATCGCCAAATTCCTATTGTTACTTTACAAGTGCAATATTCGCTACTCTCCACCTATCCGGTAACAGAACTCGGATTGAAAGATGTTTGCGATGAATTGGGTATAAAATTGATTGCTTACAGTCCTCTAGCCTTGGGGTTGCTGACGGGTAAATACTCCGAAAACGGCTCTCTTCCTAAAGGTATCCGAGGTTTGGCGTGCAAGCAGCTACTTCCGGGAATGCGAGCGCTTTTGGAGTGTTTGCGAGAAATAGCGGCATTCAGGAACAAGACTGTTTCGCAGGTAGCCATCAACTGGTGCATCTGTAAAGAAACTATTCCGATTCCGGGGGCTAAATCTGTGGAACAGGCGAGGGATAATATTGGTGCTTTGGGGTGGGAGTTAGACTCGGGCGAGATTGCCGAATTGGATAAAGCGGCGGCGAGTGTAGATAAGAAAATGGTGCAGAATATCTTTCAAACTAGATAATTAGATAGCGGTAAGGTGCGGACTGCGCACCCTACATATAAAGCTAACCGCAAAAATTTTCCACACACCGCACAAACATTTCTACACCCATCCCCAGCGCAGTTTCATCAAAATCAAAACGCGGGTGATGGTGCGGGTAAGCTAAGTTTTTCTCTGGATTTGCTGAACCCAAAAAGAAATAACAACCGGGAACTTCTTGCAAAAAGAACGACATATCCTCGCCGCCCATTGTTTGGCATTCGGGAACGATTCCTGCAGGAGTTTCGACAACTGATTCTGCCACGCCGCGGACCAATTCAGCTATTCTCGAATCATTAATAACTGGCGGGTAAAGCGAACAATAATCTAATTGGTAATTTGCCCCGTGACTCTGACAAATTCCGGCAATTACTTGCTCGATTCGCTGTGCAAAATAACCTTGATATGCTGGATTGAAATAGCGCACCGTGCCACCGATTTGAGCGGTGTCGGCAATGACGTTGTGGGTGTGGCCTGCGTGGAATTTGCCAACAGTTACTACCGCTGAGTCGATCGGGTCAATGTTCCGCGCGACAATTGCCTGCAACGCGCTGACAATTTGGGCTGTAACTACGATCGAGTCCACAGTCTGATGTGGCATTGCGCCGTGTCCACCTTTGCCAAAAATCGTGCACTCAAAAACTTCTACAGCCGCCATCAAAGCCCCGCTGCGGACGCCTACAGTACCCAAAGGTAGATTGTTCCACAAATGCAAGCCCACGATCGCATCAACATCAGGATTCTTCAAAACTCCCGCTTCAACCATCGGTTTTGCGCCTCCTGGCCCTTCTTCGGCGGGCTGAAAAATAAATTTTACTTTACCCGAAAAGCTGTGTTTGTGCTTTGCGAGATAACAGACAGTACCGAGGGCGATCGCAGTGTGGCCGTCGTGACCGCAAGCGTGCATAATTCCATCATGCTGCGATCGATAATCCACCTCATTTTCCTCTTGAATAGGCAAAGCATCCATATCTGCCCGAATTGCCAAAACCCGCCCCGGTTTGCCGCTGTCTATAGTGGCGACAATACCAGTTTTAGCAATATTAGTTTGATGCTCTATTCCCCATTCCTGCAACTTTTGCGATACAAACTGCGCCGTTAAATTTTCATCAAAACTCAACTCCGGCTTTTGGTGCAAAAGGCGGCGCCATTCGACTAGCTGAGGCTGCAAATTTCTAATTTCCAGCCGCAACTGAGATAAATTTACAGAAGTTAAATTCGGTAAAGTAGAAACCATTTTTCATTCTCCTTATAGCAATTTGTGAAACTCTCTCTTCTCTTTCTCTGTGTTCTCTGCGCTCTCTGCGGTTAAAATAAAATCTTAGTTTTTAACCACAGAGGCCGCAGAGTACGCAGAGAAAGAGAGGTGTTGAGAATAGGGTTATTTAGAAGTCTGAGGCACTAAATTAACCCCTGGCAGTAACTGTTCTAAATCTAAATCTGAAGCAACTTTAGCTAATTTAGCAAGGTCAGTCGGGTCATCTAAATGCGGCAAAATACCCAACACAGGTATTTGAGTCAGCGACTGGATCAAATCAACGGGCGCTAGATCGGCAATTTCTTGTTCCGAATAAGCTTTAACGCAATTGAGCACAATTCCTCTCAGCTTAAAACCAGTGTGTCTGGCGAGAGCAACATTCGCCACAGCTTGCCCGATCGCCCCCAACTTCACAGGTACTACCAAAACCCCCCTCAGCCGCCAATCCCTGGCAATATCGGCCACCGTCAGTTCCCACGTTACAGGCGAACCGAGTCCTCCCAAAGCTTCCACCAACACAAAATCCTTGCGCTCCGAGAGGCTTTGCCACGCCGTCCAAACCTTTTCGAGTTCGATACGTCTCCCCTCCCGTTCGGCGGCGATCGGCGGTGCTAGAGGCGCATCAAAGTGCAGAGGATTGAGTTCTTCGGGGGATTGGTCGAGGGAAAACAAACGGTTGTAGAGTTCGCGATCGCCCGTTCCCGTTTGCAACAGCTTCATAATTCCCAAACTGCGATCGGGAAAATACATTTGCCAATAAGCAGCCAGAGCGCTGGTCAAAACAGTTTTGCCCGCGTCGGTATCAGTTCCAGCAATTAGCAAGGAGTTCATTGACAAATAGCTAACAAATAATTGGCCTCAACCTCAGTCTAGGGGAATTTTGCCAGAAGTTTAGAGTTCTGGCGACGGTGCGGGTGTGGGTGCTGGTTCCGGTGACGGCGCGGGTTCCGGTGACGGCGAGGGTGCAGGAGTTGGGGCCGGTTCCGGTGACGGTGCGGGTGTTGGGGCCGGTTCCGGTGACGGTGCGGGTGTTGGGGCCGGTTCCGGTGACGGTGCGGGTGTCGGCGCGGGAGTTGGTGCTGGTGTTGGCGACGGCGCGGGCGTCGGTTTGGGTGCGGGAGTTGGTGCGGGCGCCGGTTTGGGCGTCGGTTTGGGCGCGGGAGTCGGCGCGGGCGTCGGTTTTGGTGTCGGAGTTGGCGCTGGGCTGGGTTCTGGGCTGGCTTCTGGGCTGGGTTCTGGACTCGGTTCCGGCAAAGGTTCTGGGCTCGGTTCCGGCAAAGGTTCTGGGCTCGGTTCCGGCAAAGGTTCTGGGCTCGGTTCCGGTAAAGGTTCTGGGCTCGTTTCCGGCAAAGGTTGCGGGGTTGGGGTTGGCAAAGGTTGTGGGGTTGGGGTTGGCAAGGGTAGCGGGTTTGGTATCGGAGTTAGTGTCGGCGTCGGACTTGTGAGTGCTGGCGGTGTCGGAGTGGGTTTGGGGCGCGAATTGTTGAGAAATGAGCCGACTAAAGCCCAGGAACCGAAGCCCGTCAAGATTACTAAGCCCGCCAGCAGTCCGATCGCAGCCATGGGATTGTCCCAAAAAGTGTCGCCAGCAGGCTCACTTAACGGGTCTGGCTGGTTTGGCGGGGGGGAACTCTGGGCGGCGGGCTCTGGCGGCCTGCCCACGGCCACCGTTGCTATTAGCGAAGGGTTTGTCGGCACCACTGCTGGCGGCGCGGGCGGTACAGTTGGCTGGCTAGGCTTAGGATTAGTTTGGGTATCGAGTGCTTGGGCGACTTCGCTGACAGATTGATATCGATCGCCTGGAGACCGGCTCAACATCCGATTCAGCACCAAAGCCAAACCCGTACTCACCTGCACTCGCTGCTGCCAATTCCACTGCAGCGTTGTTTGATCGAGCAATTCCTGCGGTTCTTTGCCTGTCAGCAGGACGATCGCCGTTACAGCTAAAGCGTAGAGGTCGCTGCTGGCTGTTGCTCGCCCGCTGTGCAACTGTTCCATCGGCGCGTAGCCGATTTTACCGACAGTTGTCGCGTGGGCTGTTCCTTCGGGAGACTGGACTTTGGTGGCGAGTTCCTTCACCACTCCAAAGTCAATCAGCACAGGCATTTGGTCGTTTTCGCGCCGAATTATATTTTCTGGGGAGATGTCGCGGTGGATGATGCCGCGGGCATGGATGTGAGCGAGTACCGGCAGCATTTGCCGGATAAATACCAAGACTTCGGCTTCACTGAAGCTGCGACCATTTGAAGTTCGATCGAGCAACAGTTCGCGGTAAGTCATCCCTTCCACGTAATCCTGCACTAAAAACAAACGCTGGTTCTCTTCAAATATTGCCCGAAACTGGGGAATTTGCGGGTGCCCAATTTGGTAAAGTATTGCTGCCTCTCTTTGAAACAATTCCTTCGATTTTTCCAAAACGTAAGGCCCGCTTTGCACAGGGATCAATTCCTTCAGGGCGCAGCGTTCTTGAAACCGTCCCAAATCTTCTACTAAATAAGTCCGGCCAAATCCTCCTTGGCCTAAAATATTCACCAAGCGGTAGCGGTTTTGTAGGAGAGTTCCAATAGCAATAGGTGGCTGCATAAGTTTAAGTAGAAACTGTTAAAAAATAGACGATCGCTCACAGACTTAGTAATGCTAGGTCTTTCATGCTCTTGAGCAGACTTCACTCTCTGTAGTCCCCAGTCCCGACCAAAGTTAGTATTTTACATTTTTTTGACATTCTTGGACGCCATGACGGTGAGAAACCGGGTTTTTTCACGAAAATAGACAGGTTGCAACCTGCAGATCCGATAAAAAACCCGGTTTCTTTAGTCTTGATGAGTCCTGGAGTGTTTGAGCAACTTTGAGCAACAGCCCGGATTCCTGTTGGGTTCAAAGTTCCATATTCTTGTGGCGCTAATAGCCCGCCCCTGAAATGCCGATCGCAAGTGCTGCAAGATTTGAGTTTGAGCTAACTAGCTGTTAAGCTTTGCTTTCACCATGTCTTGAATTCTGTTACCGTCTGCTTTGCCCTTAAGCTGCTGCATTGCCTTGCCCATCACCTTGCCCATATCTTTTGCCGAAGTAGCGCCAACCGAAGCAATCACTTCGTCAACGACTTGACTCACCTCTTCGTCTGACATCTGCGGCGGCAAATACTCTTCAACAATTGCCAACTCCGCCTCCTCTTGTGCCACTAAATCTTCGCGGCCACCTTTGCGGTATTGTTCGATCGAATCCCGGCGCTGTTTGGCTATTTGCATCAAAATTTCCATTTCTTGAGCTTCTGTCAGCGTCTCTTGGCCGGAGGGACGAAGGCTGACTTCTTTTTCGAGAATAAATTTCTTGATGCCGCGAACTGTTTCCAAGCGAACTTTGTCCTTGGACTTCATGGCTGCTTTGATTTCTGCGTCAATGCGTTCTCTTAAGCTCATCGATTTCTACCTTGCTTTGCCCAATATCAAAAATCTGGAGTATGCTTCCGATTCTTAACTTTTTTTACAGTATTTTTCAAGTTTATTGCCTGTTGGCGGCATTTTTATCGCATTGAACCCGGATGCCTTCGGCCTTCGACTGAATTTTGGGCTGCTAGACTTCCAGCCTCGGCCCCAAATTGACTCACGCCAGAACTTTTAGACGCAGGGGCACAAGTGCGATCGTACTTCTGCCAGTACAGAGTTCGCTAGAACCCACATTCCATACCTTGGGGGTGTCACACAGCATAATTACGCAGAATGCTCTATCTTTACAGTAATAAATTATGCCTTTAAAAAGTAATTTGTCCGTTAATGTACGGTATTAAAGTATAATTCATAGTTTTATGGCTCGATAAAAATAAGTAAAAACCGATTATGACCGTTAAGGATGCCGAATGTGGGGTAGAAACCGGGTTTGTTGGACATATTTCTGCAAGTCCTATTCAATTCGGTTGACTTCACACTTGTGGTCGCCCCGAAAGTTAAATCTATTAAAAAATTGGCTGAATATTTCTAGTTTCAGATGGTAAGATAGCGATGGAATAAACGTCCTGCAAGAGGCCTGCTGTGATCCGTTCTGCTACTTTACCGCTTCCGCTTCCCGAGCCGCCGGTTTCCGCTCATGACCGTCTGCGGCTGTTCTCCGGTTCTGCTAATGTTCCTCTCGCCCAAGAGGTGGCTCGCTATCTGGGGATCGATTTGGGGCCGATGGTTCGCAAGCGGTTTGCTGATGGGGAACTCTACGTTCAAATTCAAGAATCGATTCGGGGTTGCGATGTTTACTTGATTCAGCCAACTTGCTGTCCGGTAAACGATCGCCTCATGGAATTGTTAATTATGATCGATGCTTGTCGCCGCGCTTCGGCCAGACAAATTACTGCCGTCATCCCCTATTACGGATATGCTAGGGCTGACCGCAAAACGGCCGGAAGAGAGTCGATTACTGCAAAATTAGTGGCTAATTTGATTACGGAAGCTGGGGCCGGTCGCATTTTGGCGATGGATTTGCACTCAGCTCAGATTCAAGGTTATTTTGACATTCCTTTCGATCACGTTTACGGTTCGCCGGTACTATTGGATTATCTGGCGAGCAAGCAATTGACGGATATTGTTGTGGTTTCGCCGGATGTTGGCGGAGTCGCTAGGGCGAGAGCTTTTGCCAAAAAGCTTGGTGATGCTCCCCTGGCAATTATTGACAAGCGCCGCCAAGCTCACAACGTGGCAGAAGTGATGAATCTTATCGGTGATGTCAGGGGCAAAACTGCTGTGTTGGTGGACGACATGATCGATACTGCCGGCACGATTTCTGAAGGTGCGAGATTGTTGCGCCGCGAGGGTGCGAGGCAGGTTTATGCTTGTGCTACTCATGCGGTGTTTTCGCCTCCGGCGATCGAGCGTTTGTCGAGCGGGGTTCTGGAAGAGGTAATTGTTACGAATACAATTCCTGTGCCGGAAGAGAACCGTTTTAAGCAGTTGACGGTGCTTTCGGTAGCCAATTTGCTCGGAGAAACTATTTGGCGGATTCACGAAGATAGTTCTGTTAGCAGTATGTTCCGCTAGAGGGCAAAGACACTTTTTGAATGTTTGTTTTAGGGTGCGTTAACAAGAGTGTAACGCACCGTTTTTTTGCTCAATAGTGCGATGTTTCCCGCAAGTAATAACTCCAGGCTCATCTAAATTTTACTGTAAATATCCCTTGAATTCTTGTGGAGTGGGCGTCCCTCCTGCCCGGAAAATACAATTTAGAGGTCGAATAGCTTATAAAGTTCCTCGCTAAAATAACGGTTATAACTTTGTAGTGAGGACGAAAGTTCTCCTAAAATTCGCTCGGAATTGAGTTTTCACTACGAACCAAGGTGGCAATCGCCGATCGCTCGCACTTGGTACCACCGGAACAAGAGATGGTAAAATTTTATCTTGTTGTTGGAAGAGGGCGACTTTTTTATATTCTAGATAAGTCTCATCACAATCAGGAGCCAATAGGGAAAAATCATGAAACATTCACTTGTACGAACAGTGGCCGCACTGGCAGGTTCAGCAATTTTAACACTTGGCGCGATCGGTTCGGCTAAAGCATTTACTTTTGACGAAACCGAAATTAACCAAGACCGAGTAATTGTCATCGCCCAACCCCGCCCTTCCGGCGGCTACCAATTGCTAATTCTAGAACAAGTCTCTGACAAGCGAAAATGCTGGAGCGAAAGTGGGTCTAATCCCGTGAAAGTCGATCCATTATTAGTTAGTTTTGATTTCACCGGTATTTGTGGCCGCGCCACTGACAGCAATGGCTTTTCAATTCGCATGGCAGGCACCGATTTAGCATTAAAATACACCCTAACTTTGGAAACTGTTGATGGCAATGTTCTACTAATTGGAACTCCGGTAGATTACCAAGGTAAATCGGTGATTATCGGGCGCACAAACGGCGATGTAAACGACTTCATGAAAATCAGTCTCGATCCTGCTTGGCGCTTGAGTAAAAGAGCTTACCAAGGCCGCACATTAGGTCACTTTTATTTCACTACCAATCAACCCGCGCCGGAAGAAATTGGCAATACCGGAGGCAATACCGGAGGCAATACCGAAGCAACACCGCAGCCAATACCGCAGCCAATACCAATACCAATACCAACACCGCAGCCCATACCGCAGCCAATACCGCAGCCATCACCGCAGCCAATACCGCAGGAAATACCAATACCGTAGGCCATACTCGCTTTTCTACAATTCGGAGATAACTACCGATGATATCTACGCTTCCGACATTAAAGAAGCTGTGGGCTTTGGGTTTGTAGCCCGGTTTTCTCAACATAATACCTTTCGACCGCAACTTGATGTTACCAGAGAGCAATTGGTATTTTTAGTTTGGGAATCCTTAAAATGAATACAAGGTGCTAATATCACATTTCCTAGCTATGTTTCTATCCCTCCCTATAGCGACGTTCCTCTTTACCGATGGAGTGCAGGAAAACTTCCATTTGCGCGGGACAACAAGATAGTTAGCGGTTATCAAGATGGAACATTTAAACCTTCGCAGCCCGTCACTGGCGCTGAATTAATGGCGGTTCGCCGTCGAGCGGCGGAATTTGGTTTCTTGGCGTGGGGAATGCAGCCGAATTTAGTTGCTAAAGAGCCGTCTACAACTTTTTCAGACATTCATAATTATTGGGCTGCTTCTATTATTAATCAAATGTCTTCTTATTGTTCTGTTGCTGCCACTCTTAACGAAATGGGCTCGGTTTGCTCCGAATGATTATGCAAAACGTAATTACGTGGCGGCTACTTTGCGGATGCTGAAATGCGTTAACGCTTAGTAGGGCGAATTAGATACCCGACAACTTTGGCGAAGTCGGTTATCTGAGTATTCTGTTTTTTTATCTTGACATTTTACGCTACACCGTAATCAGTATACGGTCGTTTGTATGGGGGTTGCAATCCCAAAATAATATCCTCTCTCGGTACTCCCATTGCAACTAATTCCTCCGCAGGATTTTCCTCAGTCAAATTTTGTTGTAGCCAGATTTTTCCATCTTTGATGTCAATGTGAATGAAGGTTTGATAAATCCGGGTTAAGTGTTCCCAGCCGACATTCATCCACTGATAATGATCTCGCTCTGTGTCTAAAATTAGTTGCACTTCGACTTCATCATCTGAAACATCATCTTCGGCATAACGGCTCATTAATGTCTGAACGTACTGACGATATTGAGCTAGTTTGTCCATTGTACAATTACCTCATTTGTTGCATCGTATACGATTAGCAATACCTGATACTGTTGTACCGCAGTTTGAGTGAACTCAGACTGAAAAAATGTTCTATACACGTCAATTGGTACTGCCAAGTATAATTTCCGATTAGGTTCAACAGATGCCAGCCCTAGCCGATAACTGAGAAATTGTCCCAATGCAGCATAAAAGTCTGTAATTACAGAAGGATTGAGGAAGCTTTTGATTTCGACTGCAATTTTCTCCCCTCCTCGCTCCGCTGCGACTAACCTTTCTGCTCCCAAATCAACCTGAAATTTAACATTGCCAAACTTAAACCTTAGTGGATCGGCAGTAATCACCCACTGTTCTTTTTCAAGGGCTCGCTTTACGGATTCGTGGAAAGTATCTTTGGCAGACACAGACAAATTCTCAGCGCGATTGCAAACAAGTATTAATTATACCAAAATCGCGGTATACTGTCAATCGGTACCATCCTAATTTTCTATATAGTTTTAATTTTTAAGTTAATCAGGAGTGTAGTGCTTATCATATCGTTTTCTTGGATTTCTTCTTAGATGGCTTTTGAGGAGTTTTCTGGACGGGGATTGTCTCTGATTCTTGCTGTGCGATGTCTGGGGTTACTTTACACAAGTCGTTCAAGGAAAGTTTTTGTTGCGATTCAAGTTCGTTTAGCAAGTTTGAAGCTGTTTCTAATATTTGCTTTCCCTGTCGGACTTGAATAGTAGTTTTATTTTCGATCGCATCTAACAACACAAAAATCGAGACTGTTTGCCAAATATCTAAATCGTCGCCGATGACATCGCATTTTGACACAATTTTGCCGTTTTCGGGGACGTGAATTCCTAAGCCGGAAGCTTGAATTAACGGCTGGATTTCTGCTATACTTAAATCCGCAAGGTCAGTAATTTTATGTTCGAGCGATACTAAATCTGCTAAATCGGGTAAGTTGAGCGATTCTGGCGTTAAAGCATCGAACTTGAAGGTAAGAGTTTGATTTAGTGGATCGGAAATGGCATAAATTGATTGAATTTGCGATCGACTAACCGCACCTTTATCGAAAAAATCTCTGCCTTGCGGGGCGATCGCAATTTGCCCATTTTCAGCCACCTCCAAGCTTTCCAAACTAACCAGAGTCGCCACCGTAGTCTTCACAAAAATCTCGTCTAACCCCAGCAAATCCGCCAATTCCTTCAAAGTTGGCGCAGGTTCAAACTCAACGCCCGCCCGCAAAATGAACTCTTCCAACACGTTAAACTGGCGCGGTTCGCTAATCGCCACCTCCAGCGGAGTTTGCCGGATTGCGAAGCGGAATTGACGCGCCGCCAACACTGACAAACCCGGATTTTGTTGCTCAATTTGTTCGGCTAGCGAACTTAAATTCGAGTCTATTGGTTTAGTTGAGGACGCTAGAAACATCTACAAAACCTCCGCAGTGACGAACCGTTTTTGAAACTTCCTGATACATTTTTCCCACTGTACCTGTTTGTTGGGTAAATAAATCGTGGCAGCCGACAACTACCAGCAATTCTTGAGCGCGGGAAAATGCCACATTCACCCGTTCCGGTTCCTTAGCAAATCCAATATCGCCCCTAACATTATTGCACACTGTGCTGACAATAATTACAGGTCTTTCCATGCCTTGAAATATGTCAACCGTACCAGTACGGATGCTCAAAGCAGGGAATCTTTCCCCTTCGATTCTGTCTTTAATTGCATTTAATTGAGCAGCATAAAAAGTGATGATTCCGATTTCTTTCGGTGGTTCGCCGTCGGCAACTTTGGGCTGCCAAGCTGTGTCCATTTGTTCGCACAAACGCTCGATCGCATCAATCTCCTTGACATTCAACCGCGAAGTCCCCTGTTTTTCCTCTTCAAACCCTTGTCCCACGGGCGTTTTCACCCAGAGAATGTGATTATTTTCTTGAATGATTCTACCTGCGAGGTTGTGGGCGCGCTTGGTGTCAGCTTCCTGAATACCACAGTTGAGCTTTTGCTGGTAAAACTGATTGATTGCGCCCATAATTTGTGGGTGCATTCGATACTGAGTTGTCAGCATTTTTTTGATGCTGTCGCTGGCAGTTTCAAACAATACTTTAAATAAAGATTCTTTGATGAAGCTAAGTTCGTCTCCGGTACAGCCGATGTCTTCGGCAATATCGTCGATCGTACTTTGATTAAACATCGGCGGCAATTGCCGGTGATCGCCCACTAATACTAACTTTCTGCCTTTCAAAGCGGGGATTAATAACTCGGGCGGAGTGCATTTGCTAACTTCGTCAATGATGACTGCATCAAAGCTGGGAAAGTTTTTAGTAAAATCGAAGCTAGCCGCTTGCACGCAAGTAATGCCGATTACGTTGGCATTGTCAATATAAATTTGCTTTAAATCGTTACGGTCTTTTTCTGATGGATTGCGGAGTTTTTGAATCCAATCAGTCACAAACGTTTGAGAGCGATTTAGGGCTGTTTCTTCTTGTTCTAATTTTCGTGACCAAGTTTTGAAGAGACGCTTAATTTTGTTTAAAAAAGCTACGCTGAATAATCCTGTATTCGGAACTTCTGGCTGATATTGAGTCGGGATAGTTTCCCATGCTGACTCCCACCAATTTCTCTCAACAAGTAAAGCTGCTGTTGGTTGCTGCTGTTGCAGTTGAGCGTTAATTTCGCTCAATTCTGTTTGAAGTTCGGCGAGTTGCTGCTGCGAAGTTGCAGCCGCAATTCGCAGCGGGGACAAATGCTCGTCAAGAGTGTTTTTGATTGTCTCCAAAACCCCAAACGGGTCTAAGTCAGCAATTGATTTGTCAAGCTGAATCAGGCTGGCTTTCCAAGCCTCAACTTGCTTAACAAACTGCTGCGGTTGCTCCCAAATATTCGATTTTTGGGCGAGATATTGTTCGGCTAAAATTCGCAATTTTTCAGGTACATTGGGCTGTTGGACAATTGCTTGCAACAAATTAGTAACTTCGCTAATTTTTAAGTTCGCCTCTTGCTGCGCTGTTTCTACCTGAAGTTTAGCGGCGGATATTTGCTGCTGGCTCAAGGTTTGACCAATTTTATCTAATAACTGTTGCTGTTTTATAAGCTGCTGTTCGGTTTCGGTTTTCAGGGGAACCACGCACTGACGAGCATTTGCGAGGATACTGTGCAGCAATTCTTTGACTAGGCGATCGAAGGTAGCCTGGATATGATTTGGGTGCAATGATTCACTATAAAATTGTTGAATGCTACCTAAGAAAGTGCGAGCTTTTTCGATGATAAATTTGCGCTGACTTTGGCTGACTTGGGAGTAGCTGGCGAAGTCTTTGGCTAGTTGCTGCCACTGGGTACGATCGCCCGCAGAGAGCACGATCGGCGTTTGACTCAAATTTAAGTGCAGAAACTCGCTAAACCGGAACTGTTGCCCTTGTAAGTCCTTAAAACCTGCGCTTTCTTCGTGGGATATCGCCTTTTGCAACCGATCCAAATCAGGCAAATTGATTTTGCATTTGGGCGGCACGATCGGCAATTTGAGCGATCGGGCAATTTTCAGCAATCCTGCGGGCAATTCTACCATATCATCCGTGAGCATTGCGCCCGTTTCCCAGCAAGATTTCACGACTTCATAGAGTCCCGTATCTGCTGTCTCAATCCACTGTGCAACGGCGACGACAACGGCTGCAATTTCCGCTTTTCGCAGTTCCAAATTCTTGATTTTCTGTTCGAGATTGTGGCGGTGTGTCTGATTTTGCCGATCGCCCAATTCGAGTTGATTCACAGCCTCAGACATCTGGCGGGAAACCCGCAACGACTCCGCAACCCCCGACATAGCGTGACAAACATCATCAGCGCGATCGAATGCTGTCTTAAATTCCGATATTTGCGCTGCTACAGTTTCCTGCAGCCAAACCGCAATCCCAAACGCGCCACAAGCAGGGCGATCGAAGCCTATTTGAATAGCATTGCTAGCGGCAATCCGAACATTTGCCATAAAGTTTTCTACTAAAACATTGCCTTCTGAATAGGGTTTTAGTCGGGGCATAAACTCGGCAATTTCTGGAGATTCCCAGTTAACTTGCGGCGCATCCAGCAGATTTGCTAACCCACTAACTAGAGATTCAATCTCGCTTTTTTCGGTTAAAGTCCGTTCATAATCGGCTGCTTGCTGGCTGTACTTTTCCTCAATACTTGCTTTACTGTCGTGCAGGTGTTTCAGTTCATTAAAAAAATCTCTCTCGGCGGCACAGTAGGCGGTAAATCGCTCTGATTCTGCCACCAACTGCCGCAAAGATTTGACATTAGTCAGGCGCTGCGAGAGCTTTTCTTCGCAGTCAGTCGCCGTATTTTGCAGCCAAGTGCCGATCGCATTTTCCTCCAAAAACGGCTGCCCTTCTTCCTGCACCTTATGAGCTTTTCCCTTCCGCAAAGCCCGAATTGCCGGATTGTGAACTAACCGACTCAAAGCATTGTCTACAGCCAAATTTGCTTGGGAAGCAATGAGCGTTTTCCCGCCCTGACGGGCAATTTGATAGCAAATCTCCGCAATCACAGTCGTTTTGCCAGTTCCCGGCGGCCCTTGAATCAAAATTAAATCCCGCGCCGAAAGCACCGTTTCTACGGCGGCAAGTTGATCCTCATTAGCATTGCGATTTAATAAGTTTTCCCGCTCCAATTTAATCAGTTTTTCGGGCATTCTTGCCTGAGAAGAGTCGAATAAAAACTCACTCAAATAGGGATTTTGAGCGCGCCCGTCTGTCAGCATTTTTAAAGCTTTTTTCTTGCGTTCTATCTGACTGATATCGCCCGCCGCCTCAAAATACAAGAATCCTTGTTTGGGCATTTGATATCTGCCGCCCGCCATGCGAGATCCTAAATCAACATCTAACTTAATACGTAATTTACTATGTTCAAAGTCAATTTCAGCGATGCTACCCAATGTCTCGCCATCTCGGCTGCTTCTGCTTCCGGGCGGCGAATCAAACAGAATAATTTCTTCATTTCGCGCCTTTTTTAGCCGATCGCGAAAGTCGCCCAATTCTAAGGGATTTTCCTCATAGCCGTCAAGAGTTGCGGAATTACGTTCAATTTCAAAAGTGACGATCTTGAAGCCGGAACCGTAATTGTGTCCTCGGAAAGGCACGCAAAATTGACGCGCTTCCGCAATGCGTTTTTCCACATTTAAAAAAGTATGCCAAACTTTTAGTTGTTCCGTAGTTGGTACGTGTCTGTCGTCCCAAAATGGCATTTGTTGGACGCGGGCGATCGACTTTACAGGAATTGGCGATCTACTGTTAGCCAAAAGTCGCAACTGAACTGGCAAAGCATACCCATCTTTCCTTCCTCTGGGAATCGCCACCAAACCAGCATCCAGCAGTTTTAAACCGCCGATTCCGTCTTCACAGCGTACAGTTGCTAACAACCGCAAAGTGCGATCGGCTTTTTGCAACAATTGGGGTAATTCAAAATCATCTCCATCCGTAGCAAGGAGTAATTCCCAGATTTCTTCTTCCGAAAATCTCTCATTTACCTTTTGGCGACGGACGTAGAAAAGATTGTGGGATTTGCCAGCTATCTCCGACATCAGAATTTCCGCACGTTCTTTGCATTCCCAATCGCAATATTTCCCTAAAGCCGCTTCTCCTTCTATATCCCGAATAAACTTATTAATTGTGCGATCGCCACTAAATTTATATCCCCAATCTTCTGTTACTAAAGATGGCATATTTTGATGTTAGATTTTAGATTGGATTTAAGATTAGCACATCGGAACTTGTGCCGACAGAACCGCTACATCCCAAAAAAGATTAAGGTGTGCAATGCACACCCTACGACCATCGCAAATTACCGTACAGGCGACAGGATATTGAATTAAAGTGTTTAGAATCAAAAGGGCGAACGATGGGACTTGAACCCACGAATGGTGGTACCACAAACCACTGCCTTAACCACTTGGCTACGCTCGCCGTATCAGTTTTAACTATAGCATCAGATCTCAGCACAAGTCTAGGGGTAAGGCAAAAATATTTTGAAATATTTCTGAGCGTCCCTCAACCGGACAGATCGATTGTGCCTCAAGTTCCCAGCACAGTAAGACTATAGCACAATTTTCGCTCTGCGCGATCGGCCTGTGCGAGCCTCTTCGAGGGCTTCGCCAACGGCAATTATCTCGCCCCCAGCAGTCATGCGGCCTGGGTTCGGCAGATCTGGCAGCGTCCCGATTCGATCCAGCGCATTAAAATAGCCTTATCAGCCCAGGCGCATCTACATTTTACAGTCCTGTTTGATAAAACTCACCTCTGGCACCATTTTTAAGAACAGGCAAGATGCCTGTTCCACAAAGAAGGAATTTATTTTAGGGTGGGCTCTTCTAGCCCGCCCCTAAAAGCCTTATTGAGAATGGTGCAACATCTCAGATGAAATGCTGGTGGGGTGTCCCGCCCGCCCGAAAAATACAACGCCAGAAGCGGGACAGTTATCAACCATCCCATTCTCTCTTCTCTTTTCCCTCTTCCTTCGCGCCGCTTCGCGTCTTCGCGGTTCGTTTAAAAAAAAGTCTTGTCCGCAATATAAAATCTAAAATCAATATGAGCTACTGTGTGAACCCTGAATGTCAAAATCCTCAAAACTCCAACGCCTCACAATTTTGCTTAAACTGCGGCTTTAACCTGTTGCTGAGACAGCGATATCGCCCGATTGAACTTTTAGGTAGAGGCGGATTTGGTAAAACTTTCCTAGCCATTGATGAAGACATCCCATCTCTACCCCGCTGTGCAGTCAAGCAATTTTATTTTTACGACCGCGACCCCGAAATTGTCAACAAAGCCGTTGAATTATTTCGGCAAGAAGGCGTCCGTTTAGACGAACTCGGAAAACACCCCCAAATCCCCACATTATTAGCCTGCTTTGAACAAGAAGGTCATATTTATTTAGTTCAAGAGTTTATAGAGGGAGCGACTCTTAAACAAGAATTAGACAAGAGTGTATACGATGAAAATCAAATTTGGCAAGTGCTGCAAGACTTATTGCCCGTGCTGCAATTTATCCACGACAAGCGCGTCATTCACCGGGACATCAAACCCGAAAATATTATCCGCCGCCAATCAGACAACAAACTCGTATTGATCGATTTCGGCATAGCCAAACTGCTGACTGATTCAGCGCTACTCCGTCCAGCAACGCTCATCGGCAGTCAAGATTATGTAGCTCCCGAACAAATGCGCGGCAAAGTATTTCCTGCTAGCGACCTTTACAGTTTAGGTGTTACTTGCATTCGCCTGATGACGCAAGTTCCTCCCTTGGATATGTACGACTGCAACAACGAGCGCTGGTGGTGGCGCGAGTTTCTTCCCAAATCCACGAGTATTAGCGAGGAGTTAGGTGAAATTTTAGATAAATTGCTGCAAACTCGTCTCACTCAGCGGTACAGTTTTGCTACGGAAGTTTTGCAAGATATCCAAGCAGCTTTAGATATTCGCCATCAAAATTTGCTTTCGCGCGAACAGCCGATGATCGCTCCTGCTCTCAGTAATTGCGACAACTCAAGCGATATCAGCGCGCTACAAACTTCTGATTCTCCCATTTTACCGACAAAATACGTCGCCAATTCCGCAGAAACTTTTTCCTTATCTGTTACTTCAAATCTCGATCAAGCCCTAATTTCTGCACGGGGAGTAGATTATACCAAACTGCGAAATTATTTGTCTAACCAAAAATGGAAAGAAGCCGATCGCGAAACTTGGGGCTTGATGTGTCAATCTCTTTCGCAGCCACCGGGAACTCAGCTAGAAATTAGCCAAATTTACCAGATCCCCTGCGAAGATTTGCAAACACTCGATCGCCTTTGGCTGCGCTACAGTCAAGGTCGGTTTGGCTTCAGCGTCCAAAAGCAGATTTATGAAAGCGTTAAGGGAGACTATATCAGATTTTGCGATCGGGTCAACTGGCAAACCTACAATTCTGCTACTACTTTAGGGCAGATTAAATTTAGTCAGCAAGCACCAATCGGACACCTCCCCTCTCGCAGTTGGGTTGGTGGCATTCAGTGGCTGCGGCATCTCGATGCCCTGTCAGCAAAATTAACCGAGTGCGACAATAATCTTGCTCCTAAATTGTAATTTGCTCAACCGACTCACTAAGTAAAATTTCATATTTAAACTCTACCTGAAAGTAGAGAAATTTGTCTCGTTAGATGTAACTAGCGACCGAGGTTCGGTGCGATCGCTTGTCGCACAATGGATGCTGAAGGTGAACACAGCTACAAGTCTGCAATCCAGAGACTGTAACAACATAATTAAAAGAGGTATCGATCCATGTTTTTTCACAAAAAACAATTAATGGCTGCGGTGACAGTAGACGAAGCCAACCCCCGTTTTGCCCAATTGCTCCTAGAACAGTTTGGCGGAGCAACCGGAGAGCTCACAGCAGCTCTGCAATACTGGGTGCAGTCCTTTCACTGTGAAGATGCAGGGATTAAGGATATGCTCCAAGATATTGCAATAGAAGAATTCAGCCACTTAGAAATGGTGGGCAAACTCATCGAAATGCACACCAAAAACGTTGACCAAACAGAAGCTTATAAAAGCACTTTGTTTGCGGTGCGCGGTGTAGGTCCGCACTTGCTGGATAGCCAAGGTCAAGCTTGGACGGGTGCTTATGTCAACGAAGGTGGCGATGTAGTGCGCGATTTACGCGCTAATATCGGTGCGGAAGCAGGAGCTCGCCAAACCTACGAAGAGTTGATTAAACTAGCACCGGATATGGGAACGAAAAAGACGCTGCACTTTCTACTGACTCGCGAAATTTCTCACACTGAAATGTTCATGAAAGCTCTCGAAGCGTTGGGTAAACTCACCGATCCGCTGTTCGGTAATATTCCGCCAGATTCCACTGTGGATCTCTACTTTAACTTGTCAACAAATGGCAAGGATGAACGCGGCCCTTGGAACTCAGAACCTACTTTCCAATACATTGCCGATCCCGCTCCCAAAGGTTAATTTGAGAGTTGTTTAGATTGTGTGGCTTATAAGATTTAAGCCCATTATTAAGTAAATTTTAAGCCGCGCACCTTACAAAAGAAGGTGCGCGGCTTAGAAGATTTAAGCCCTGTGTTGAGTAATTTTCAAGCTGGGTACTTTGCTTTAGTTGTTAGAGGTGCGCGACTCGGAAGCTTCCGGTTGAGGGTTGAGTATTTTTCAAGTCACGTGCCCTAGGGTGTTACAATTATTTGAAATCCCGATCGAACATTAACATCAAATCCATATTGAAATTGCGCTCATCCACCTATTTATTAGTCTCTCACGGCAGCCGCGACCCCAGACCCCAACTAGCTTTGGAAAACCTAGGTCAACTGGTGTCTCAAAATTTGGCTGACTCATTCCCCGCAGTAGCAACCGCCACCTTAGAACTCGGCCCCGCACCGCTGCACGAACAAATTTGCAGTTTTGGCGAACGTACCCTGTCGCTGGGACTGACAGAATTGCAAATCCTGCCTGTATTTTTATTGCCGGGAGTTCACGTCGCCGAAGACATACCGGCAGAGGTGGAAATTGCCCAAAAAACTTTTGGTGACAAGCTAAAAATTGAATTGCGCCCGCATTTAGGTTCTCAGGAAGCAGGCTTAACAAAATTGGTAAAAAGTCAGATGCAAGAGGTGACTTTTCTCCCCAATCTGCTATGGCCAAAATGGATTTTATTATCTCACGGCAGCCGTCGCCCCGGAGGTAACTCGATTGTTGAGGAAATCGCCAGCCAACTCGGTGCGCTGACAGCTTATTGGTCGGTAAAGCCGAGTTTGGAAGAGCAAATTGACAGTTTGGTTCGTGGTGGACAGCAGCAAATAGGGATTGTGCCATACTTCTTATTTAATGGAGGAATTACAGATGCGATCGCCAAAAATGTCGCACAGCTAAAGCAGCAATTTCCTGCGACAGAACTTCATCTCGCAAATCCTCTAGGCCCAAGTGTAGAATTAGCAGACTTAATTAGGGATTTAATTCAAAAATGAACCGCAGAGGCACAGAAGAGGTAAAGGAAGAAAGAAAAATGTCTTTAGGAAAAGTGTATTTAGTAGGTGCGGGACCCGGAGATCCGGGTTTGATGACCTTGAAGGGAAAAGCTTTGTTAGAGTGTGCAGATGTCGTGATTTACGACGCTTTAGTCAGCCCTCAAATTTTGGCAGCAATCAACCCCCAAGCAGAACGAATTGATGCCGGAAAACGCAAAGGTCGTCACTCGTTAATGCAGGACGAAACCACTCAACTAATGATAGAAAAAGCTGGAGATAATGCGATCGTAGTTCGTCTCAAAGGCGGCGATCCGTTTATCTTCGGCCGCGGCGGCGAAGAAATGGAAGAGTTGGTAAAAGCTGGAGTGTCGGTAGAAGTAGTGCCCGGTGTCACTTCTGGAATTGCGGCCCCTGCTTATGCGGGAATTCCTTTAACACATCGATCGTACAGTTCCTCTGTCACCTTTGTCACCGGTCACGAATCAGCCGGAAAATATCGACCGGAAGTAAATTGGCAGGCGATCGCCCGCGGCTCGGAAACAATTGTAGTATACATGGGAATCCACAATTTGCCTTACATTATCGGTCAGTTAACAGCAGCCCAATTGAGTGCAGAAACGCCAATAGCGTTAGTGCGCTGGGGAACGCGGCCGGAACAAGAAGAACTGATCGGGACTTTGGGTACAATTGTAGAGCAAGTTGAGGCGGTCGGATTTGCAGCACCTGCGATCGCAGTAATCGGAAACGTCGTCAATTTGCACTCAATATTGTCTGGCTGTCGGCCAGTTTCTCCGACTGTAGAATAAGCGGGCAAATTGGGTCAGAAGCGATCTAATTTCGATCGCTTTGATTTCCCTCCCTCTGAGGTGGCTCGCCAGCGGGGACGAGGACCCGCTCGATGTCATTCCGATGTCATTCCTAGACGCATAAATGACATAAAAATGTCATTGCTCACTCTTGAGTGTTAGCTTTCGCGCTCTATTATGGGTGTTGCACAAAGTTGAATGATTAAGATAACAGAGGAATCCGCCCGTACTTAAGATAGTAGATCGGCAAGCGTACTGACTTGTACAACATATGAACTGACTTGGAATAATATAAAGTCTGGTGTTGCATCATGGAGAATGATGTGATGAAATATGCCAATGCCTTGCCCTCTCACAGTCAAAGTTCCAAAGTGGTAAAAAATCGACACCGCCAAGGTAAACAGAGCTATCTGTGTCGAAGATCGTCTTTGAATATCCTCTTGTGGTTCATTAAATTTATAATCCGTCACTTTACTCTAGCGACTGTCTATTCCAGCCTCACTTGGGCCCCCCACAAATCTTGCGGGAGAAATACTCTGTCGGTGGGTAGGGGAGCAACTGACGCCGTGAGGGTAAATTGACCCGCTTCAATTTGCTGCTTCAATTCCAATGCTACTTGCCGGGAGAGAAACATACTCGCAAGGGGGGCGGCCCGTACTGGTTTGCCCTCGATGAGGATGCGGCCAGTCTTTAATTGAGCATAGCTGACTAAACCGAAGGTGGGACGAACGCGCCGGGGGATAGAGAAATCTACCACCGGCGCTACTATTTTTTTGTCTGAGACTGCACAGTGGGCGACGACTGTTTCGTTTAAGACAGGAAACGGGATGCCGACTCCCAGCATCAGGGATGGGCCGTAGTTTTTGAAGTAGCAGCCGCGCACCCATTTGGAGTTCATCTGTTTGGCGTCGCCGATGAGTGCGAGGGTGGCGGCCGGGCCGATGGGGGTGCGGTTCGGCTGGCGTTTTTGCAGCGGGAAGTGCTGGGTTCCTTCCCAGGTGATGTAGCCCTGAGCGCCTCCTAGAAAGATGCGGGTGCCGATGCCGATGATTTCGAGGTCGGGGTCGTTTAGCAAGGGAGACATGGCTCCAAGGTTCGAGTAGACGGCGTTGCCGAGGTTTGGTTGCAGGGGGCCGAGGTAGGTGAACAGCGGGCGATCGCCCCCGTTGACTCCAACAATAAAGTTTTGATATGCGTTGCGGGGATTGAATAAATAAAACTGGTTGATTGTATCGCGGGTAATCGTGGTTTCAAAGGAAGCGCGGGGGTAGCAGTCTGTTACTTGCCCCAAGGCTCGCAACTGCACGGGTTTGCCGGCTATTAAGTCTTCGATGACGTGTCCGCCACCCCGTTCGCGGGATTCTTCGCCGTCTTCGGCTACTTGGGTGGCTCCCAGGTACAGGTCTACTGCCCCGAAGCCGGAGTAGGCTAAAACGCCGTCCAGCCAGCACTGGCGGATTTTGATCGGCGGGTCGGTATGGCCGAGGTTGATGATTGCACCGGAGGATTCCATCGGCTCGAAGGTGCCGGTGGTAATCACATCGACTTCTTTGGCTGCTTGGGTAATGCTGGTTTCTTGAACTCTAGTTTTGAGTTCTTCGATTGTCCAGACTGTGGCTTTGCCCTGGCTGATTTTATCGTTGATTTCGTCTATCGATCTCATATATTTTAGATTTTGGATTTTAGATTTTAGATTTTGAATTGATTGATTTTGGATTGATTTTGATTTGGGATTGACTTTGGATTGATGGAATGTCGATCGAGCGAATGCTTTTTTGGCTATCGACCTCGGTTTGATAACACCGCAAAATGCTATAACAGATATCCGGATTATATTATAAATAAAATAAAGAGCGATCGCCCTGACTCAAGCGATATTAAAACCAGTCACCTTCGATGAATTTATTGACTGGTATCCTGAAAATTATGAAAACCGTTACGAACTGCACAATGGAACTATTGTTGAGATGCCTAAAGCAACCGGAGAACCTTCAGAATTAGCTGGCTTCCCAGTCGCCGAGCTCAAATTTGAAATCCAACGACTAGGACTTCCCTACTTCGTCCCCAAACAATTGCGTGGTCCAAGCTGATAACGAGCTATCTGGTTACGAACCGGATGCGATCGTTTTGGACAGGCAAGGGACTGACAGCGAACCGAGATGGAAAAAGGAATCTATCATTACAATGGGTAGTTCTGTCCCGCTAATTGTCGAAGTTGTCAGTACCAATTGGCGGGATGATTACGGCTACAAATTAGTTGATTACGAAGCTTTGGGCATTTCTCAATACTGAATTGCGGACTATTTGGGAGTTGGCGGCAGACGCTATATTTGGAATCCGAAACAACCTACTTTTTCTGTTTACCAGTTGGTTAACTGCGAGTATCAAGTCAGTATGTATCGGGGAGTGATAGGGGTGTGTTACCCATATTTTGGCACTTGAATTTGAGTGTTCAACATATTTTTATAGCTACCAGAGAGACGGTATAAAATTCGAGGCTTGAAGACATTTATTGGGGGAGTTCGTACCACAAATTTCCTAACTAAGTTTATAGTGAATCCTTCTGTCCTATAAGTGGGAATAAAGCAGAAGGGAAGTCATTATGAACCTTAATTATTGATTTTCAGGAGCCTCATTTTCAGCGCGATCGGGGATGTCTGGTTTCGGTTCGGGTAAATATTTTTCTTGCAGGCTGTCGGCGACTCCTATGTATTCATGCTTTTCATGGATAGCAGAATCGATTGCCGCTAAGGTTTTAGGACTGGCACTCCACTGGTTTAGAATATCTTTAATGAGGGCTTCCCTAATCCAAACTTGAGCTACAACGGTGAGGGGGAGAGCTAGCAATAAGCCTAAAAATCCAAAGAAGGTGGCGAAGAATACTTGAGCTATTAATGTTACTGCTGGCAGCAGTGATACTTGCTGTGCCATGACGTAGGGGGTGAGGAGGTTGCTTTCAAATTGTTGAATTAGAAAGTAAAGGATCAGCACAAAACCGGATTTTAACGGAGAGTCTAAAAGTGCGATCGTCATTGGGGGAATGACGCTCAAACCCGGCCCGATATTGGGTATTAGATTCAGCAAGCCCGCTAAAACAGCGTGAGCTAGAGCTAGGGGAACCTGCAATACTGACAAACCAATTAAACTCAGAAAAGTGATGACACTCATGCTAATTAAAGCGCCGATTACCCATCGACCGAGAGCTATTTCGCATTCATCTAAGATTCCATCGACTCGTCGCCGATAAAAAGAGGGAAATAGTTGGATGAATGCTTTGCGGTAAGATAGAGGTTCGGCTAATGTCATCAAAGTCAAAACTATGACGAGCAAGAAGCTTAGGATAACGCCTAATGTGTTGCCGACAAAAGCTCCTGCACCACCGACGAGTTGGTTGAATAAAGGTTGCAGTTGTTGCATGATGTCGTTAACATCAAGATTGGGTAGCCGCTGGCCAAATTGCCCTGAAAAGCGACCCTCAAATTGATCTATCCACTGATTTAATCTTTCGATTCCTTGAGGGGCTCTTTGGGTAAGTTGTTGAAACTGTTGGGTAAAGGGCGGTACAATTATCAGGAATAAGCCTACGAATACCAGGATTAGGAAGCTAACTGATAAGAGTACAGCGATCGATCTTTTGAGTCCGAATTTTTGCAAGTAGCGTGCTAGTCTGTTTAAGGCTGTGGCTAAGACGACGGCGGCAAACAGCAGCAGTAAAGCCTGCCTGATTTGCCACAGGATGTAACAAGATGCGATGAGGGCTAATAAGCCCATCCACTGTCCTAGCTTCATTAGATTTTAGATTTTAGATTTTAGATTTTAGATTGAGGAATACGGTATTGGGAATGGCTGCTTGTTAATTGTTCAGCAGCCCAGAAGCGATGAATCGCCTCTATACAAGATACAGCAGATGGGCGCGATCGCATCTTTAATCAGATACCCCTACTCGGACATCAGTATAAGCAGCCTCCTCAATTGCCTTTGGCGAACACCTGCTGCGCTGTCAGCTTCAATTCCGGGAAAGTTGGGGACTCAATACCCTCGCCGCTTCTGAACAGTTTGACTTGGTATTCCCCGTCAATTAGTTGGTAAATCGAAAAAGTGGGTTGTTTGGGGTTGCCAATAAACCGTCTGCCGCCCAATCCTAGATAGTCTATAATCCAATATTCTTGAATACCCATTGACTCATATGCCTCAAGCTTTAGGGCATAATCATCACCCCAATTAGTGCTAGTTACCTCGACGATTAGGGCGACTGATGAACCCATTGTGATAACTGATGATTTTTCCCATCGTGGCTCGTTGGCAATGGTTTGTTCGTTAAGTACAATTATATCTGGCTCATATCCCGATTCCTCGCGCATGGGTTTGATGACGCATTCTTTGGGGATGAAGTAGGGCAAATTGAGACGCTCAATCTCTATTCCGACTTTCAGTGCGGTAAAACCAGCTACTTTAGAATGTTTACCTGTTGCTTTTTGTATCTCAACAATTTCTCCATTGTGCAGTTCGTAGCGGTGTTCTGAATTTTCAGGATACCAATCAATGAATTCATCGAATGTTACTAATTCGGATATGGTTTGAATCATGGTGAGTGCCTCAACTTTGGTTTTGATAAGCTGTACGGGGAATTAAGATTTTGGCAAAAACATAGTCTTTAGACCTAGTGTAGATCCGCACTTTTTGATTGTGTCTCTACTGCTGCTGTTGGCGCGATCGCCAGCCGAGGATAGCAGCTAGGATGATACTGGGGGTAAAGACGGCGATTAGGGCGTTGAGGTCGGTAGAGGGTATGGATAAGCTAGGCCCTGCGTACTTGATGGCCAGGGAAAGTGCGGCCGATAGGGTGAATACTTTGAGGATGGGGCTGATGTTGGTGTTCATGGAGGTGGTAGTTGGTTGGGCGATAGGTTGTCAGACTATTATTGCAAGTATGTGTTGCGGGTGGACGGGCGATCGGCTATTTTCTGAGATACTAAGGTAATTTGCCAGCGTTGAGTGTAATTGAAAATGGATCACCAAAATTTAGAGTTAATAGAAAACATTCGCCAGCAATTTGACAATACTCCTTTTCCCAGAATCCCGCTGGAACAATCTCCAAAAGACAACAGTGAATTGCTCTACATTCATAATCTTGTAACTGCTTACTACTTCAGAAATAGAAAAATTATCAATACAGAAGGTAAAGTTATCCTAGATGCGGGATGCGGCACCGGTTATAAATCCTTGGTTTTAGCTCTAGCCAATCCGGGAGCGAAAATAGTAGGCATCGATTTATCAGAAGAATCTGTGAAACTAGCTGAGCAACGTTTACAGTATCATGGAGTTGCTAATGCAGAGTTTTATGCTTTGAAGATAGAAGAGTTACCAAGTTTAGGGTTAGAGTTTGACTATATCAATGCTGACGAAGTTCTGTATCTCTTGCCAGATGCTATTGCTGGATTGCAAGCGATGAAGTCAGTTCTGTCTCCAGACGGAATTATCCGCACAAACCTTCACAGTTCAAATGGTAGAGCCGGAGTATTTCGCGCTCAAGCTGCTTTCAAAGCAATGGGATTAATGAATGGATCTCCGGGAGAATTGGAGGTGGAAATAGTCCGGGAAACAATGGAAGCATTACAAGATGAAGTAGGGCTTAAGGCATTCACCTGGAATTCCGATCGCGCGCAGAATGAGGCATGGATTATGGCTAACTATTTATTGGTGGGTGATAAAGGTTGTACCATTCCTGAAGTGTTTGCAATGTTGAGAGGTGCTGATTTAGAGTTTATCAGTATGGTGGCTTGGCGCAGGTGGGAGTTGATGGATTTGTTCAAAGATCCAGATGATTTGCCTCCGTTTTTGGCAATGAGTCTGCCAGAAGCTTCTCTGGAAGAGCGACTGCATTTATTTGACTTGTTACATCCCCTGCACCGTTTGTTTGATTTCTGGTGCGGCAATCCCGATCGAACTCAGGCTTTTGTGCCCGCTGCGGAATGGACCCAGGCTCAATGGCGGGAAGCACGGGTACACCTGCACCCTCAACTGAGGACTTCCCAGATTAGGAAAGACTTGAGTAATTGCATTGACAGCCAGACGCCGTTTGAGATTAGCCGTTATATTATTGTGCCAACTCTAGCACCAGTGGCGATCGAGAGTACAATGGCGACTTGCTTGCTACCTCTGTGGGATGAGCCGCAGTCTGTGGTGTCGCTCGTGGAGCAGTGGCGATCCATCCGCTCGCAGATCGGTGTTAACCTAGAGTCTGTTAGTGAGGAGACTGCCTTTGAGGAAGTCAAGGAACTGTTGATTAGGCTGGAAATCTTTCTGTATGTGCTTTTGGAGCCTTAGAGCCAGAAGTTGAGAAAAAAAATAGTTGGGGGTGATATTAAAGCGCCGATAACTGGGTAAGTTACATATAAGAGTTAGAAATCAAGCATCCCACCCCTCACGGAGAAAAGACTTATGAAGACTGAATTTAAAGCCAAGTTCCTGCAACACATCAACAAAAGAAGACAGGATCAAGGTTTCACCCTGATTGAACTGCTGGTTGTTATCATCATTATCGGTATTTTGTCTGCTATTGCTTTGCCTTCCTTCCTCAGCCAAGCTAACAAAGCCAAGCAGACAGAAGCTAAGCAGTATGTCAGTTCCATTAACAAGGGAGTACAAGCTTACTACGCAGAAAACACCAAGTTTACAACAGATGTCAATTTGTTGGGTCTTGGTCTCAAAACTTCGACCACTAACTATGGATACACCATTGGCACTACAAGTGCGAACGGAGTAACTTCAGCAGCGACTCCTAATGCGGCTACTTTAGCTTCGCTGAAGGGATATGCAGGAGCTGTAGCAGTGACTGCGCCCGATGCTTCAGGGGCTTCAGGCACACAGACACTCCTTTGCGAAACGACGCAGCCTGGTGCTCCTACAGCTATTACTCTTGCTGGTAGCAATACTGCTTGTACCGGTATGACCCTAGTTACTAAGTAACAGCTTAGTACACAAGCATTGCTTGTGAAAAAGTACGAAAGAGCGGGTTAGCGTTATGTGCTGCCCGCTTTAGTGTAAATAAAAAACTGCTTTTATTGGCTGAGTTTATGATTTCTGACAATTTATTAGCACTTGCGCCCGATTGGCAGGAGAAAGCCGAGCAACTCCTGCTTAAAGAAAATTATGCTCAGGCAGCTATGCTCTACGAACAGGCAATTGCAGAGCAACCAAGCCAGAAGTCTTACTACTGGCACTTAGGATTGATATTGCTGTTGCAAGAACAAGAAGCAGAAGCTCAAACAACTTGGCTGCTAGCAATGGCTGAGGGTGAATCTGAAGAAATTGAACTCTGGACAGCAGAACTGTTGGAAGTGCTGGAAGCTGAGGCTGAACGACAACGGTTGGAGTTGACCAATTATGAAGTAGCTTGGGCGATTCGGCAGCACATCCGAGAAATCCATCCAGGGGATATTAATAACCTCTTGCATTCGGTGGGACTTTCCATGGTGCGAAAAACTTACAGAGGTGAAGAATCAGACGATTTGGGCGCGATTATCAAGCTTCTGAAGTCAGAGCCTCCTATAGCAGTGGACTCAGACCTGCTGCTGCAAGTATGGAAGAGCGTTTTAGATTTTGCTCCATTCCACCCTTCATCATTTGAATTTACAGAAGCTTGTTTAAAATACGTTAAAGAACCTCTACCTGTTATTGAAAATTTACTTTTATTTGCCTATGACATCGCATATTCAGGAAAGCAGTTTCACTTAGCGACCCGCTATGTGGAACTCGCCTTGCAGTTACAAGCGAAGCACCAAGAAATTTTGCGTGCTCTGGCTGGTTTTTACCAAGATATCGGGAATTTTTCTAAGGGGATAGAAACTGCTAAGCTTTGCTACTCAGTGATGGAACGGTTGGTAGATAAAATTTTTGCTAATCACGTGCTGCTGCGCGGGCTGATGCTGGCTGGTGGTCATTGGGAAGATGCTTGGTCAGCGTTTGAGGCACACAAATTAATGATGGGGGCGCTCATTGAGGAATATCCGACTCATGTGGATTCAACTGCTGCGATTCGCTTGATGAGTTCGTTATTTTTCTTTCCTTACTTTGAAGATCGACCTCAAGAAGCCGGGAGAATTCGCATCCAAATTGGTAATCTTTTTCAAGAAAATGTTGAAAATTATGCCAAGCCAGTAGTGAAGAAGTGTCGCCAGCGCTCGCTGCCCCTGCTTCAGGGAGGGAATCAAAAAAGACGTTATAAAGTTGGTTATTTATCTTATTGCTTACGTAGCCATTCTGTAGGATGGCTGGCTCGGTCGTTGTTTGAACATCACGACCGCGAGCACTTTGAAATATGTGCTTATCTACTTGGATCAAAACTGACTAATGATCCCATTCAGCAATGGTATATTAGCAAATCTGACAAAGCTTGTAAACTAGGTATCTCTGGTATTGAAGCTGCTGAAAAAATTTACGAAGACGAAATAGATATATTGATCGAGCTCGATAGCATTACGATGAATTCTAGCTGTGAGGTAATGGCAATTAAGCCCGCCCCTGTACAAGTTAGTTGGTTGGGGTGGGATGCTTCTGGCGTACCAAATGTTGATTACTATATTGCAGATAATTACGTTTTACCGGAAGCAGCACAGGATTATTACGCGGAAAAAATATGGCGATTGCCTGAAACTTATGTAGCAGTAGATGGTTTTGAAGTGGGAGTGCCGACGGTTCGACGCGATTCGCTAGATATTCCTAGCGATGCCGTCATATACTACTGCAGTCAGATGGGATACAAGTACAATCCCAACACAGCTCGGCTGCAAATGCAAATTATTAAAGCAGTCCCGAATAGCTACTTTGTAACTAAATGGTTTGCTGAACAAGAATCGCTAAAAAACTTTTTTATTCAGATTGCGGCATCAGAGGAGGTAAGTGCGGATCGCTTGCGATTTTTGCCTCCATCCGCTTCAGAAGCCGTTCACCGAGCGAATTTAGGGATGGCTGATGTTGTACTCGATACTTATCCCTACAATGGAGCGACTACTACTCTAGAAACTCTCTGGATGTGCATTCCTCTGGTGACACGGGTAGGCGAGCAGTTTTCAGCACGCAACAGTTACGGGATGATGATGAATGCAGGTATAACTGAGGGGATTTCATGGACTGATGAAGAATATCTTGAGTGGGGGATTCGTTTAGGAAAAGATCCTGTTTTGCGGCAGCAAATATCTTGGAAATTGCGGCAGTCACGACAAACTTCTCCCCTCTGGAATGGTAAGCAATTTACGCGAGAGATGGAAAAAGCTTACGAGCAAATGTGGCAGAGATATGTTGAAAATTATCAGCAGTAGTAAGGAGATTTTGTAGAGTAATTATTGTACAATTCCGAGGATCTAAATTCACAATCAACGCTGTAAAATCCACTTCCAAATTTCAATGGCGCTGTTGCTTCAAGGGAATATCTTCAAGTAAAAGGATATTGTTCAACTCTTGTCGGGAAGCAATAAATACTGAGCGAACCAATGTTTCCGATGAAGATAAAGTCCAATCAATAGGAAACTGTTCGTGGTTAGGTTGGGTTATAGGCATATAAACGAACTCGAAGTATTGCTTTAGTTGATTGTACACCCACTTTCTAGTAGGTCGGCATCCATTACCGGATATAGCTTGCGATGGATAATCTGCTTCTTCTTTGCAAAAATTGATAGCTTCTTCTTCGCCAAACGAGACGGAGGTCTCCAGCAGCAGCATGTTTTGGCAACTGCGAGCCATAAACTCGATAGCTTGAGTGGGTGTTTGCAAGTGATAAAGCAACCCGTAGCAGTAAACAATGTCAAATTGCTGATTTATTTTTAAATCGGGAGTATCTATATCTAGTTGTATTGCCTCAATATCGGGATAACGCGCTCTAAGTATTTCCAAGTTTTGCGGTCTACCTTCCGCGGCAACTACTTCACAGCTTCGATCCAGAAAAAAGCTTGTATGATCGCCAATTCCTGCTCCAAGTTCGAGTACAGTTTTCCCTACAAAATCTAATCCTAAGCTTGCTAAATGTTCTAATCTTCTCTGGTTGTGTCGCAGATATTCATCGCAGTGGAACACCTTCATAGGATCGATAGGTAGTTCCTGCTGGTCTTTAGTGGTAATATCAGCTTCACTGGGGATGAGAGAGTCAATATCATAACCATCAATATAATCTAAAATTCGGGAAACAGCAGGCAGAGAAGTTAGTCCTTTGTTGACAAGCTCTGAAAATTGAGCCAAACTCTCAACGATATTGTTCGCAAAATTATAGTCAGGGTTGCTGCCATAGTGGAAAGTTAAATACTCTAATAATTCCAGAGTATAGTCAGGGAAATTGAGAATATCAGCAATGCAAGCTAATTTTAGAATTCTCTCTGGTGTTTTTAGATTGTTTTCCAAGCTGTCGTCTATCAGATCCCGAAAGTAAAACGCCTCTCCGTCTAATAACTGTCCAGCGCGAACTGTTGAACGAATGGGAGATATGCTCCGCAAGCGAGAAGTTTTATCTAAATCAAACAAAGTAAATCCTTGTTCCCTGAGATAAATATCAACGTCCGCAAATAAAGGCTGATTTTTATAGAGGTGTGAAAACTCGACTTCAGCCTGGACAGCAAGAATAGACTTTCCCAAGATTTGAGAAGCACCTTGTAATACTTGTAATTCTGCGCCCTGAACGTCAATTTGCAAAAAGTCGATTTCCTCAATGCCTTCACTTTTGCAAAACTCATCTAATGTAGTTGTTTCTATTCCCACATAAAAATCTAAGTTGACTAATTCTGGCAACCCAGAAAACCGCTCAATATAAGGTTCATTAGGTGGGTACAGAGAGCTACACATGGGATCCTTAGTTACATAAAGTGTAGATTCGCCTACTGAATTTGCTAGCGCTAGAGGAATATGTTTTTCTGTGTAATTTATGGGTTGAGCTTCCAGAGCAGTATTGCTAGCCTCACAAGCATCAGCATCAACATCAAATCCATAAATAGTCAGATGTGGTGCAAATATTTCCCACCCTTTCTGACTATAGTCATCTTCACTGGTAACTTTGCGAGAGCCAACGTTACAAACTGTCATGTGAATCCGATCTAAATGACCGCTTCTTTTTAAACTGGGGAGGAATAGTGACATAGCCTAAATTTTGCCGGCTGGCTTTATTAATTGAAATCTACTTTGAAGATTGAGAAATGAGATCTATTTTGCTCTCAGGAACAGCGATAACATTTAGGTTTCCCTCCAACTCGTCAGATGAGTTTATAGGAATTAGTTCCTGGGCGTAAGGTTGATAGCGAAAGAGTTTATACCCTTTGCTTTTAAGATAATCAGCAACAGGTAAATTACTGCCTTTGCTCAAAGCGATATTTTCATAGAGGATGATAGGAAAAAATTCCGATAATATTTTTTCGCTACCTATTAAAACTGACATTTCGTGTCCTTCTGCATCTATTTTAAGGTAATCAACTCGCTTGACGTTTTCCTGATCAACTAAACTGTCCAAAGTAAAACACGGGACTTCTTCAAAGGAACCAAGTTGTACTGGTTCTTCCACATCGCCAGTAACAATTTCGTTTAATTCGCTAGATGTGTAAAGGTGCAATCGTGCTGTACCAATGCGATCGCTAGCAGCTCCAGTACATATTTGTACCCAATCTAACTCATTAATTCTACAGGTTTCTTCTAAGCAGCGCAAGCAACCTGAAAAAGGTTCAACTGCTAGTACACGACCTCTAGGTCCCACCCGTTGCGCAGCACTAAAGGTATAGACTCCCACATTTGCGCCAACATCTATAACTGTCATGCCCGGTTTGAGGGAATTCCGCCAAAATTCCACTTCCTGTTCAAACCAATCTCCCTCTGCAAGCAGGACGCCTGTTACAATACTCCGAAAACTAGGCTCAACGGCTAACAATAGCTTTTTTTCAACAGGCAGGTAAGTGATAGAAGAATTTACTCCTAACGTAGTCCATTTCCAATCAGGAGAAGTAGGCTCTTTTTTATAAAATTCACGAGCCTCATTTAGCCAGTAGCTAGCTGAATCTCTATCCTGTATATCTCGATAAGCGAGGTAGAGAGCTTGAAAAATCTGCGGTGACTCTGGCGCTAGCTGCTGGGCTTGGTGCAGGGATACAAGTCCTTCCCTTAAATTGTTAACCATGCACGAAACTCCTAGTTTAAACTTGATGGAACTCGAATCTGGTAATATCTTCTCTGCTAGATTCAGTAGTCGGAGTCCACCTGCTCCATAAAATACAAGGTGAGTTCGACATAGCACGTCGCTTAAAAGGAAAAATGCCTGAGTATAAGCATCTCTTGCTTGAAGTAAATGTGTCAATTGCTCAGCCAGAGTATTAACCAAACTGTTGCGCGGTGAAGGTAGGTAAACCAGTGCAGAGGGAAGTTTCTCTTTGGTACTGTAAACATTGGGGACGGTGTTGATAAAAGCAGGAAAAGCAAGTTCTATAGCTTGCGACATTTCTCCAGTCATCGTCAAGAGGAGAGCTAGATGAGCTATGCAGAGAGGACAGCTATCTTGCTCTCTTCCTTGGTTTAAGGCTTCTAAAGCCATATTGAGATACAGTTGGCGCTCTGATAAGTCCTCAGACTTTTCTGCTACGATCAAAGCTAATACTGCAACGTTGTTTAAGTCTCTGCTAGAGGTAGGTTCTTCCCAGCAGGTGCTTTCAAGGATTGTCGTTAGACGAGCTAGAGAATTTGCATCCAGACTAGGGCAATTATGATAAACATAGTCCGTATATTTATCCCTCAAGTCACGAGAATAATCCATTGATTTTGCCTCTACGTGCTCTCCGCTTATCTCGCAATTTTCGTCAGGATAGAGGGGGAGGGCGAGTGCTTTAGTATCAGCAATCGCCTGTATATTTTCACGTTCCATAGAGATGCGAGCCTGAATTCGAGACAACAAAGCTTTGCATTGTACTTCACTCAGCCTTCCAAGGATAGTAATTTCTGGCGCTGTGGTAATATTAATATCCTCCTTCATCAGAAGACTCATTACTGCACCAGAAACAACTAAATCTGCATCAATTTCTGAAGCTTCTGTCAAATTACTCGTATCAATTAAAAGATTGAGGTTGTTACTATCAGAGTGTGTTATTACCTTCCCAATAGCCTCTTCCATTTGGAAAAAGAGAGTTTCTTCGGCCTGCTCCCAGTCAGGGAAAGTAATGAAATTAATATTTCTAAGTTTAAGAGGCAATAGGCTAGCCTGAATCAAAGCATAACTGACTTCTTTGCTCATTTTTGACCAGGAAAACTTTTTCGCTTGCTGAATTCCGGCAGCTATCAAAGCTTCGCGCACTTCTGGCTTTTGAATGTTAATAAGTGCGATCGTCATTGCTTCAACGTCATCATCCGGAACATATAAAGCTGCCTCTCCCGCCACTTCAGGTATAGAAGCATTGGGACAAGTAATCACTGGACATCCGCAAGCCATTGCCTCTAAAATGGGCAAGCCAAAGCCTTCATACTGGGACGGATAAACCAGCGCAACAGCACCCGAAAAAGCTGCTTTTAACTCTTCATCGCTGAGGGGAAGCTTATGCACTGTACTCCCTGAAGTGTAAGGTTCAAACTCATCTTTTGTTAAAGCGCTGTGAGCTGTGCAGACAATATCAAATTCTGGCTGATTGGGCAGTTGTGCGAAAGCTTGCAAGAATAAGGGTGCATTTTTATGACCGCCGGCCGCACCCACCATCATAAAGTATGGCTTTGAGAGATTGTATTTAATCTTAAAACTCTCGATCTCCTCTGGACTAGCTGGCGATAAATTTTGGGGAACTCCACAATGAGCGACTGTTACTAACTCTGGGGCAATATCAGGAAAAAACTTTAATAAGTCTGATGCTGTATTGTGGGAAATAGTAATGTATGCAGATGCGTGGCGGATGCCGTAATGTTTCTCGCGCCACATGGGTTCATCAAGATTTGTCTCAAAGACTTCAGGAGTCATGTCATAGGCGATAAAGACAGAAGGTGTTGATAGTGGGGTTGTGTAGTAAGTTGAGATAAATAAGTCAGCTTCTAGTTCGTCGCAGACTTGCTGGAGCATTTCGCGATCGCCATCTGTTTTATCATAGTCGTAGGCAGTAACCGGGCAATAGAAAATGCCTGGAATTTTGGGTGCTGTTCCGGCGCGATCGAGCACAATTATATGGTTGGCAAATTTCTGTGTTACCCACTCTTCTAAGAGCGATCGCCACACGCGAGCAATTCCCGTATTGTAAAGCTGAAAAAACACACCATCAACAATAATCCTTGGGGTTACTTTTTGCAGCACTTTTTGTCTTAACAACTCCTCTGGCTGAACGAACCTCCATACATTATTATCTTTGTCACGTTGTGCTATTGGTGCTACACCAAAAGACTCAGCCTTATCAACCATTGTGCCATCTTGCACCCAGGACAAATAATTACCCAAAGGCACAGGCAACTTAGTTTCTAATTGCAGCATACTCCATTCATATACTGCATTTTTATAACCGTAGTATATTTCTTTAAATCGTAACTGTTCTGGCGTTACATAAGCAAAGTGCTGAAATACCAAACCCTGCTTTTCTGTTTCTTCATGCAAAAATGGATTAACAGTTGCAATATTCCTCTCTTGTCCGTCTGGTAAAGGCTCAACTAAGACTGGAGGCGAGTGTGATGCCCATCTTGCCCCCGGTTTAAACCTCCAGGTTCGCAACCATTCCTGTGCAGGATTCTGAGCATAACAGTTGCGCGTGCTCACAATCAGCTTCTCTCCTACAAAATACCAGCACCAGTAAAAAGCTGCTGTTTTTTCGGGATTCTCAACGAACATTTGTCTGGCTTTACAAATTTGTTCTGCTGTCCACAATTCATCTGCATCCACCTGCCATAACAAGCATTCCTCTTTAATATTTTCCAGCGGTGCATTTACCATTTCGCGCTTCCCATCCCAAAAAACACCTTCTGGTTTGCGATAAACAGTAATATTTTCGGGATAAATACGTGCTATTTCATCTATATATTCTGATGTCCCATCTTTGCTGTGACCTTGGCTATGAAATTCGTTAGTAATTTTTCCGCCAAATCGAAGAGTCCAGGCAGTGTCGTGCTTCAAATCAGCTACCCCCTCAACTATATGCCAGTGCCAGTTAAAGGGAAGTTGGTTAAATATTTCTATATGGTAGCGGATGAAAGGTTCACCATTTAAGACTATTGTAAAAAAATGAATTGGCATATAGTTTCGTAATATCGGTTCGCTATCCCAGGGGTCAAATGGAATTAATTTTTCCGCAGACAAGTGCGGACGAAAGAAAAATTTGCCTGTTTCGTTAAGCATACAAGCTGCGAAGGAAAATGAGCTATTTGAAATTGCGACTATATCGCACTGGCTCAACAAGTAAAAATCAGGATAAAACTCTGCTTGCGGCAGCTCTATACCTAAGTCTTTGGTCGTAATTGGATTATACTCTGCAAAATCACTTAAAACTTTTTCCGGTTCATCGCTGGCAATAAATAGTATTGGTTCGTCGAGGGTTTCCCACAAACCTTTTAGAAAGTCCTTGTACCATTCGCTCGGTGCTATAAAAAAATCTCCGTAGCCGTAGTCTGCCCGCCGCAAGTGCAAACCGACGATGGTTTTGCCGCGCGATCGCAGACGAGCTATCGCTTCCTTCATTTTCGTTTCTATTTCGCGTACTGGTTTGAACAGGGAGCGGAAATACTCTTGGTGGGGTTTGTAATACTTTGTGTGATATTGAAAATAACCCCAAAAGTTCACATTTTTAAATATTTCTTTCGCTTTAGGGATGCTAGCTGCTGACAATTTACTGGTGGGTTCGGTAACTACGGGTAACTCTTGAGAAATGGGAGAATCATTGCAACCAAAGAGATATTGACCAATCCAAGCTGGCGTCTCTACTTTCAAGTTATGTTCTTTGGCATAGATTTTCAAGAAGGCATACTGAAATATTTGATTGGCAAACCGTCCGTTTCTACCCAGGGTGGACATTGTGACTGCGGGCTTTTTCACATAAAACGCATCGCCCCAAGAAGGATGAAACGGTGTTGTAGTTGCTACGCGATCGAAACCGCACATCTCCAGAAACTCATCGATTTCGTCAATTAAAGCGCAGCCTTCATATAGTTCTTCATAATTAACTTCCGTGTTTATTGCTTCTATGTATCTGAGAACATTCGTTGCTCCCTGCAAAGCCAACAACTCTGCACCTTGAATATCAATATTTAAGATATTAAAATCTGCGGGATCAATTTGAAGTTCTTCTAGAAGTGTATCCAGAGTTCTCGACTCCACAACTACACGCTCAACTTCCTTAATTTCTGGATAAAACTTTTGATGCTCCTTCAATGGTAAGATAGAACTGCTTTGATCCATAGAAGTTACATACAATGTGCTTGTGCCGTTGATGTTGCTAACTGCACAATTCACCGCTAGCACGTGAGGAAAACCCGCTATATTCGTTTTCAAACGTTCAAACACAGCAGGGTTGGCTTCAACAAACAGTACCCTTCGCACCCCCATCGCTTGGTATCTTGCAATTTCCTTGCCTTCGTGTGCCCCAATGTGAATAACGCCGCGCGGTGCAACAGAATGTTCTCCGCAAAGCTGCTGCAAATCGAGCAGATTTGGTGCTTGACTAAAAATCAAAGCTGTGAACCTCTCGTTCACAGCTAAAAAGTTGCTATACTCGTAATTCTCATATTCTGGTAAAAACTCGGGTAAGGGTTGTAAAGCATTGGGCCGTATTTTAAAAATTGTATAACGAAATTTTTGTAAATGCTCGAATACTTGTTTTAATGTGATGTTGGCATCGACAAATGTTCCGCCATACTCAAACTGAATATAATCTACTTTGCCTTTTTGCAAGAGGTTAGTTGCTCCGTGAAGGACTTCTAGTTCGCCACCTTCTGTATCAATTTTTAAGAAATTAATTCGCTTTATGCCCCTTGTTTGGACATAATCATTAAGGGTAGCTGTTAAAATCTGAAATGGCTGAGGCAACTGAATATTATATTGTTTTTCGATTGCTAATCTGCGGTGAAAGGTACTCCATCCTGAAAATTTATCGTAGTAATAAAATTCCCTGATTTCCTGTTGGTGTGCTATTGCCAAGTTGTTTAACACAAGTTGACCGTTTTTAATCGGTTCAGCTAGGTTTTGTAGAAGTTTTTGATATATAGGCGGTGCTGGCTCAAACAAATGAATTTGAACGTCGGGGCATATGTTTAATACTTGATTTGTCCAGTTACCTATGTTTGCGCCAATATCGAAAACTACATTACCGGAAGCAATAAAATTTTCTATAATCTTCAATTCATAGTTATTGATAGACTCTCCGTGATTAATATTATTAGCAGACACCCCAGTGCTTTGAGGATTTTGTTCCAGTTTCCCGCTCCCTGTGTGGCCTGAAGTTGTGAGCGAATCTTGGTGGCAATACTGAACAATTAGTTCTTTTGTCCGCGCCGGAACAGCAATAATAACATCATCAATAATTACAATATGCCTGCTATTTTTTCCTGAATTCAACAAGTTTAATACTGCGCTAATATCCGGCCAATGTTGAGGTGCATGGGGTGGCGGTGGAGGAGATAAAAACAATCGGGCATCATCAATAAAAATAAATTCTTCGCAGTTGGAGCGGTTGATTATTTCGATTTCTGCGAGTAAGGGACACTCATCGATTTCTCCATAGGTTTGCCCTCCGCTCCAATGAGCGTCTAGCCAGAATAAACTTGGACTTTCAAGTTGTGATAGTGTATTATCAAGAATGTTTCTGGTATCACCGTACAAAAACTCTATGTTTTTGATATGACCGTATTTTTCGGTAGCTTTTTGATAAAGGTCTTGAGAATACTCAATTGTAAAAACTTGTTCAAATACTTGGCTTGCCCAGTATGCTGTATGACCTTGATAGGTTCCTGTTTCAATAAAATTATTAATCCCGTAAGCTGCTTTTAGTTGGGAGATGATTTCTATTGGTGGTCCCATGCGTACTATGCCCATATTCAATCCTTCGTTTGGTGAAACTAAGTCGGGTATTTTAATTAGGAAGCTACATACAATTTAAGGATTTTCAATCTATCTTACTAACAAAATTGACCGCTCGCCTACTATTTCCCCTTCGCCTGCTCCAACAGCGCCTTATAATCCGCCCGATCGGGATTTAGCTTCACCAACTTCTCCAAAGGCTCGATCGCCCCCACCTTATTATTCATCTGCAACCGCACATTTGCCAACCCCTCCAGAGCCGTCTGATTCTGCGGTTCCCGCTGCAAAACCGTTTCATATCCCCGTTCCTGCTCCGCCAGCAAAGATTCCTGAGAAACAGCAGCAGTCGCCGGTTTTTGTTGGTGCTGGCTACTCAAACCGCTGCTGAACAGACTGAAAATACCAAAAATTGCAGAACCACCAAACGAAACCATTGATACTAACGCAAAAATCTGCTTAGTTCGCTCGCCCTTATTAACTGGACGAGGGCTAGATTTTTTCTGTGTGCTTTCCATTGCTAACTCTTGGCCTCGCTGTTTTCCAGGCACTCAAGAAGCGCCTATATCTAGATTGCCCAAGTTCGAGCGCAAAACGATCGCCCTTGGCCCTTTAAAATTTGAGACCAATTCTCGCCCATTACACTAAACCTGAGATTTGTAAAGGATATTTAGGTGAAAATAACACGCGGGCGATCTCGATCAGTGAAGGGCGATCGCACCCTTACTTTTTAGCCGTTACTCTCTGGCATTTCGCCAAACCGAGCTCGGTAACGCGGTAGCAAAGATGTGAGTTCAGGAGCACGCTGGCGTTCCGCTTCTAGTGCTGAGGCTAATTCATCAGAAAGCCGATCTAATTTTTCATCTAATGTTGTTGCAGTCATGTCGATCGCTCCTTAATGGTGGTTATTTTTAATCTAAAATGCCCTGGCTGACTCGATTGTGCAATCAAAATGGGATTGGATTAATGGCCGAAAGGTCGATCGACCTCCCACACATTCAAATGCCATCAGGATCGATACCCTGACTCCTCAAGTATGCCATTAGTCGATCGGCCCTCTGTCGTTCCTGTTCCACCCGTTCGGCACCCCACAGCAGCAAATTGCCATTCTCATCCCACCAGCGCAACCAATAACCGGTTCTATGAGATTTTTCATCTTCCCAAACCCCCAGAAATACGCCCATTGATTCTATCCAGAATCGCTGATTAGCATCCAGTTCTTGCAATTCGTATTCTCCCGATGTCGAGAGTCTGTACACTTCCAAGACTCCCGATTTCGGTTCAAAAATTACATAAACCGGTACTTGCAAAATTCGCTCGTAAAACCGCCATTTTCCGTAAGGATATGTCGGTTTATTTGAATATTCACTGCCGTCAGTATCCGATAAAAATTCCATCACTACGGCAGGTATTTCTCCCTCAGCATTGGGCGTATAACTGCGGCGAACTTCTCCTGTTTCTGCTGGCAATACCGAGGTAACGAACACCCACTCAGGGGCTTTTACTACTGTTTTGTCGTTAACTTTGGCACCGAGTCCTAAATTGGAAGCTATTAGCATTGAAGCTAGGATAAATCCTGCCAGATCCAAAGCTTCTCGCAGGGCGGCGGCTAAAAGTGGTTGGTCGATGTTTTCCACAGGCTCATCTGGTAATTTAAAGTCCTCTGGCAATTTTTCCCAAGTTAGAGTATACTGAGTTTTGGTTGCGTCCGGTTTCGATAATGTTTGCGTCATTGCTTTTCCTTGTTTAGATTGAAAGAGTTTTTTGTTAATAGGATTTGGTCAATAACTTTAAGTCGGGGGTCCGGACTGCGCACCTTACTAACTATAAGGTACGCAATGCGCACCTTACCCCTGTTTAACCCAGAGAATGCAGAGTTAAGAAACATATAAACTCGCAACTATTGCAATAATTTCGGTTATTCAATGATACCATGTTTTAAGGGGTATTTTATGGAGCAACTTGTTCTACTGACCTTGCACTTTGAGAAGGTATAACAGGCAATTTGGGCTGTTTTTGCAAGCGAGGAAATCCAGGCTCTACTGATTTATTTTTGGCAGGTGTACTTGCATTTATTTTATCAGAAAGTGGAGCTAATGTTTGAGTAACTTTAACTTGCTGTCGCAGTTGTTCCGTCGAACCCAACAAACCTCCTAATCCGTTGAATAACCTGCGAATATTGTTGCGGAAAGCCGGATCTCCGGTCAAATCATCTACGTCGGAAGTAATTTTTTGGACGTTCTGAAATGTAGCTCGTGCAGAATCTAGAGTTTGCTGCAATAATAGCAAAGTTGCCGGATTGTTCACCTGGCTGGATAAATCTCGCAAATTACCAGAAGCTTGGGCAGCATTCGCTGATAAAACTTCTAAATTGTTCAGCAATTGTCCTTGGTTAATTCGATTAATTGTTGGACTAAAACTGCTGACAGCTACGCGCAGTTCTTGACTGCTTTGATTGATGTTATTCAGAGTTGAGACTAAACTGGCGCGGTTGGTTGATACTAAAGAATTGAGTTGGTTGGCTGTTAATGTAACTTGATTGGCTGCTTGAGTTACTGAATTAGCAGAATTTATCGCAGCTGCAGATACGGCTTTTGTGGAAGTGTCGGCCGTAGCTGCTACTTTAGAAACATCAGTGGCGACTGCTGATATTTCCCCTTTTAGAGATTGATTTAAACTGCTGGCTTCTCCCTTTAATGATTGATTTAAACTACTGGCTTCTCCTTTTAACGATTGATTTAAACTTGCTATTTCGGTTTTTACCGATTGATTTAAGCTCCCAATTTCTCCCCTTACATCTTGATTTAAGTTTTTTATTTCGGATTGAGCAGTTTGAGTTAAATTAGATAAATCTTGAGTGAGTTTAGCTGCGCCTTTAGCTGTGTTAGCTGTATTTTCTGTCAGGGATTTAATATTGTTGAACAGCGCGGGATCGGTGTAGAAATTAGCTAGGCGGACTGTGGATCGAATAAGTTCGTCGATAGTGACTCCTGCTTGACCTTTTAAGCGCGAATTTTGGCAGATAATCTCTGCGGGACAGTCTGCACTAACGGGATTGGCGGTAAGTAACGATTCTGGCAAAATCGCGTTGGGGGTAATGTCGATCGACGATTCGCCAATTAAACCCGATTTATTCGCTTCGATCACCACATCCCGGGGAATCACTAAAGTACCGGGGGCAATTTCCAGCGTCACGTCTACGCCGTTGGAACCCGGTTTGAGGGCGGTAATTTTACCGACTGCAACCCCACGATATTTGATGGGCGTGCCTATTTGCATTCCTTGGGCGCTGCCAAATTCTACGGCGAATTTGTAGCTGCGGTTCCCTAGCTGTACGCCCCGCAGCCAGAGCACTAAGCCGCCAAATAAACCGATTCCTACTAAAATTAAGAACCCGACAGAACCTTCTCTTACAGTTCGCGATCGCATATTTTCTCCTCAGTCATTGGTCATCGATCATTGGTTATTAGTCATTCATCATCGGTCATTTCAATCTAAAATCTAAAATCTAAAATCTACAATTGGCTAACTATCCAAGCGCTTGAATTGGCCCAGTAACACTGCCGCTAAAAAATTGTCCGATCAGTAAATTATCTGTCGATGCAATATCGCTGACAGTTCCCTCCCACTGCACTTTGCCTCGATAGAGAAACACGATGCGATCGGCAGTGCGGCGGATGGTACTGTCTTGGTGAGTGACGATCGCATAAGTGCTGCAAACACCTTGGGCAGCCTGCAAGTCCCTGATTAAATCTTCAATTACCGTCGAAGCAATCGGATCTAAACCCGCCGTCGGTTCGTCGTACAGCAAAACCTCTGGATTATCCCTGTCATTATCAGGATTCGCCATGATAGCGCGGGCAAAACTTACCCGCTTCCTCATTCCCCCAGACAACTGCGCCGGATAGCGTTCGCCAATTCGCGGCAAACCCACCATCTCCAACTTTTCCTCAACCAATTCCCGAATGCGGCGGCGCGGCAGCTTAGAATGCTGGTAAAGTAAAAAACCGACATTCTCCTCCACCGTCAGCGAATCAAACAAAGCCGCTTGCTGAAAAACCATCCCAATTCCGATCGGATCTGCCACGTCGTCCACCCATCCGACCCTGCGCTGTCCCTGAACAAAAATCTCACCGGCATCCGGGGCCAACAAACCCGCAATTATCCGCAGAATCGTAGATTTCCCCGTCCCGGAAGGGCCAATAATTGCCAGGGCTTCTCCCCGATAAATCCTCAGATCGACTCGATCGAGGATCGGGTTCTGGCCGAAGGACTTACTTACCCCCTTGAGTTCGATTAGTGGCTCAGCCATAGGATGTTATCAATAAGTTGTCAGTCGTCAGTCATCAGTCTACCTAATGACTCATGACTCATGACTAATCACTAATTACTTAAATTGACTGCCAGAATCAAAACTCTCTTGTATTGTAAATTTGTCAGCTCGAGCTGTTCCAATACCCTTAAGACTAATTAACCATGTCAATTAGTTCACTTCCTAAAGCCCTCCGCGTCTTGGCTAAAGCCAAGCAGGTTTTTGCCCAATCCAGAAATCCTTACGCCCCTTCTTTGCGGAACGGGCGAGTTCACCAGTGGTTTAAGTGGTTAGCCCCCGGACTTTTAGTGAAACGGTGGCTGCTGATCAGTGCCAGCGGCGTGGTACTTGCCACTTTGGGTTTAGCGATTTGGACTGGGATGACTCCCATTTTCTTCTTATTGCAATTGTTGAGAAATTTTTTGGCGTGGATTGCGGAAGTTATTCCCAATTACGTGTCGGGGCCGATCATCATTGCTGCCGGGATTTTGTTAATTCTGTGGGGGCAAACTCGCAGTTTGAACTCTATTACTCAAGTGCTGATGCCCGAAGGGAATGAGGAATTGGTCGATCGACTCCTCAACCACCGCCGCTTGCACCGCGGCCCGAAAATTGTGGCAATTGGGGGCGGTACCGGTCTTTCTAATTTGCTCAGGGGATTGAAGGATTACAGTGCCAAAATCACTGCTATTGTCACGGTGGCGGATGATGGGGGGTCTTCGGGGCGGCTGCGGCGGGAAATAGGGGTATTGCCACCGGGAGACATTCGCAATTGTTTGGCGGCTTTGGCAGATGAGGAAAAGTTATTGACTGAGTTATTTCAATATCGCTTTCAGGCCGGTGACGGTTTGATGGGTCACAGTTTTGGGAATTTGTTTTTGACGGCGATGAGCGATATTGCTGGAGATTTGGAACAGGCGATCGCCGCGAGTTCTAAAGTTTTAGCCGTTAGGGGAGAGGTGCTGCCTGCTACTCTGAGCGACGTGTCTTTGTGGGCTGAACTGGCTGACGGCCGGAGGATTGAGGGGGAGTCCAGCATTACAAAAGCTAACGGAAAAATCCTCAAAATAGGCTGTACTCCTGCTCATCCTCCGGCATTACCTAGGGCTGTGGAAGGTCTTCGGGAAGCGGATTTTATTATTATTGGGCCGGGGAGTCTTTATACGAGTGTCATTCCGAATTTGTTGGTCCCGGAAATTGCTGATGCGATCGCCAACAGCGCAGTTCCGCGCATTTATGTTTGCAATATTATGACTCAGCCGGGGGAAACTGACGGATACAGTGTTGCAGACCACATTCGGGCGATCGACCGCGCTTGCGGCAGGCCGCTGTTCGATGCTGTAGTCGTTCAAGGAAAAGTCCCTTCTGCAAAGGCTTTGATACGCTATTCTCAGGAGAATTCTTATCCGGTTGTGCTCGATCGAGAAGCCGTAACGCAATTGGGGCGGCGAGTTGTCATCGCCAATGTCATGGATGAAGATGAAAATACGGGTTTAATTCGCCACAATTCTCAAAGGTTGGCGGGGATGTTGCTGCGTTGGTACGGCCGCGCCCAGAACATTTAAGCTGCTGAATGTTTACTGTTTACTGTTTACTGTTGACTGTTGACTAATATTATTGGTTATTGGTTATTGGCCGCCGGCAGCGAGTAACAAATAACAAATAACAAATGACTAATGACTAATGACTAATTATTGAAATGAAAACTTTGCTTCCCGATTCTGAGGCTACGCGCAAGTTTGGTGTTGCGTTAGGTCGATCGCTCCCCGCCGGCACTGTAATCTTATTACAAGGAGATTTAGGTGCGGGCAAAACTACCTTGGTTCAAGGCATCGCTGAAGGTTTAGGAATCTCAGACTCGATTGAGAGTCCTACTTTCACCTTGATTAACGAGTATTTTACAGGGCGAATTCCGCTGTACCATCTAGATTTGTATCGACTTGAACCCGCAGAAGCCGAGGCTTTGCACTTAGAAAGTTATTGGGACGGATTAGAAAGGGATTTGGGAATTGTGGCGATCGAATGGGCAGAAAGATTGCAGTACAAACCAGAGAATTATTTGCAAATTTCTTTAAGTTATTTAGATAACGGGCGGCAAATTGAAGTAATTGGTAATGGCGACTTATTGGATTGGCAATTGGAAATTTGAGAAAAGGCGATCGAACTTACTGCGGCGGGCGGTTGACTCGAATCAATTTACCTCTCAAAGTTTCCTCACCAGCAATAGCATCATTAATGCGTGTTGCCAACTTTTCTACGTTCCTATCTTTGGTACAAACAATAATACCAGCGTGGCCTGGCTGTCGGTTGTGCAGTCCGATGAAATCAAATCGATTTAATGTCAAAACAGCTCGATCGTTGCTTATAGCAAATGCTAGCACCTCTGGATCTGGAATCCCAAGTCCTGCTTTTCCTGCTTCCTGAACCGTGAGGACATTGTGACCAAAAGCGCGCAGCAATTGCACAACTGGCAAAGGAAATTGTTCGTCTGCATACAAATTTAGCATGACTCAGGCTTCCTCATTCTTGCGGATTGCTTGTTCGATTTCCTCCTGATGTGCATCAGCATAAGTCCAAACATTGACTAGATCGGCAGCGCTTAGATGGGGATAAAATTGTAAAAGTTCGGCATCGCTTGAACCTTCGCGGCGAAAACTTTCAAGCAGCCAAACAGGAATGCGAGTTTTGGCAATGCAAGCATCGCCGCCACACACGTCGGGAGTTTTAGTAATTCCTGGCCAGCTATTGTTTAAACTTTGGGTTAAAAGCCGGATGGCTTCAGCTTTCTCAGTCGGAGTTAAGGCCAGGAGTTGTGTTTCTAGTTCTTGGAGAAGCATGGGTAATATCGCCTTTGCAATAGGAGAATATACAGTTATTTTAGCAAAAGTTTTTTGAGTTAGGCTCAAAAATGGTCGCAATTCCAAAGATGGGGCAAGTCGGTATTGCAGACCGAACATACAAATAGGTGGTCTTTGATAATGTTCAGTTGGCGACACGCAGGACAGCGGCGAAATACAAACTCTATTGTAAATTTATCGGGGCGAGCGATCGGTATGCGATCGAGAGATTCCGCTACTTGAAACCAAGACTCGGGTTCGGGACAAAAGCCTGTTGATTGATTGGTAATTTCTAGCACTTCCCAGCCGCGATTGCCGCTTCCAAAAAATATTTCTCCCGCCGAGAGTACAGGAAATCCGCCCGCACAAGCTATATGTTCTGAGTGGCGATCGGCGATGCAAAGATCGCCTTTTAAATCTACTACAAAAGTTGCTGCGAGCGAACTAAAAATATTCGGCTTCCGGCTAGTTTTAGCAATCCATTTCTCTAGCTGACTGACTGAATCAATCCTAGTACCAATAGGAAAGTCAGCAACAGAAAGCCGAATTTCATTCGAGCCTACATATTGGTACAACTTTGCCATTACTGTCATCCTCGATCGGATTTTAACACTTTACCTGTATTCAAGCTGGCTCCGCGTCAAATCTCAAAGCTTCTCCCCTAACCTTTGTATCCAATTTACCATTCTCAAAAACAACTTTTCCTCCCACAACCGTGACCACAGGCCATCCAGTTAAATTCCATCCTTCAAAGGGACTCCAGCCGCACTTGCTCACCATTTCTTCTCGCACTACTGGTCGATAATTATCCAAATCTACTAATACCAAATCGGCATCAAAACCCGGAGAAATAGACCCCTTATTCGGAATCTTATAAGCCTTAGCAACTGCCGCCGACATCCAATTAGCAACTTGTGCCACTGTACATCTTCCCTCTACTGCTTGCGTCAGCATCAAAGGCAAAGAAGTTTCGACTCCCGGCATTCCAGACGGCGTATTCGGATAATCTTGAGCTTTTTCTGCTAATGTATGCGGCGCGTGGTCGGTGGCGATAAAATCAATTACGCCGTCGAGTAAAGCTTGCCAAAGTATTTCGTTATCGCGGGGTTCGCGCAAAGGCGGATTCATCTGAGCTAAACTGCCAATTTTTTGATAGGCGCTGGTATTTAACAACAAATGCTGCGGCGTAACTTCTGCTGTTACCCAACTCGGTTTTTCCTGGCGCAACAACTCAGCTTCATCCCCCGTTGAAAGGTGCAGAATGTGCAGACGCCGCTGATATTTATTAGAAAGTTTTAATGCTAGCTGAGTTGCCAATAAAGCTGCTTGGTTGTCTTGAATTTGCGAGTGCACGGCAACATCGGAAATCCCGGCAAATTCCTGACGCCTCTGGTTGATTCTAGCTTGGTCTTCTGCGTGCACGGCAATTAGTCGATCGCCGGCAGCAAAAATCTGTTCTAAAGTTGCTTCTCCATCCACCAACAACTGCCCGTGCATCGAACCCATAAACACCTTAATTCCCGGAGTCGGATTTGCAGTCAACAAATCCGGCAAATTCTCAGGCGTTGCACCAATAAAAAAGCCGTAATTCACCAAACACTTCTCGGCAGCGCGACTTAGTTTATCATCTAAGGCAGCTTGGGTTGTGGTCAGAGGTCGGGTATTCGGCATTTCCAGAAACGATGTCACGCCGCCTTTAGCGCAAGCGCAGCTAGCGGTAAATAAGTCTTCCTTGTGTTCTAAACCCGGTTCCCGGAAATGTACCTGGGGATCGATTACTCCGGGTAACAGAGTTAAGCCTTTGGCATCTATTTCTCGATCGCCAGATTCGACAATTTCTGCAGCAACCTTGACAATTTTGCGATCGCAGATTTGCACATCTCCTACCAAAAACTCACCATTGGGCAAAAGAATGCGAGCGCGACGGATTAACAAACTTGATTTGGGAGTCATAAGATACCATTAATTGAGTAAACAGCGTGCTAGCATGGAAGCATTATTAAGTTTATAATTCGTATCCAGCTCAGTCACTACAATACCCTATGACTCGTCTAGACAAGTCAGCCGACGAAAAACCTCCGCAAGACACCGAAAATCCTTGGATCGAAGGAATTAAGACGATCGGCTTAGCAGCATTTTTAGCCTTTGGTATCCGCACCCTGGTTGCCGAAGCACGCTACATTCCCACCGGCTCGATGCTCCCAACCTTACAAATTAACGATCGATTAATTATAGATAAGGTCAGCTATCGATTCCAAGACCCCCACCGAGGAGATATTATCGTATTTATGCCTCCCGACCCGGCTAGTTTGTGCACGGGACAGCCGCCACCGATCAAAGATGCCTATATCAAGCGAGTGATCGGACTTCCAGGGGACACTGTGGAAGTCAGAGAGGGAAAAGTTTTTATTAACAAGCAGCCGCTACAGGAAAAATATATTGAAGAAATTCCGCAGTATCCCTACGGGCCTGTAGTTGTAGCTCCAAATTCTTACTTGGTGCTCGGCGACAACCGCAACGCAAGCTGTGACAGTCATTATTGGGGCTTTGTACCCAAGCAAAATATCATCGGTAGGGCAATTGTGCGTTTTTGGCCACTCAACCGTACAGGTTCGATCGACCCCACGCCCCTTTATCCCGCTAAAAATTAGGTACAACCCTCAGTAGGGTGCGCTAGGCGCACCTTACTACTACAGATTAATGAAGGTCAAAATTTAAAACTTGCTTAACTTCCGATCGTGCTGCCATTCCAGCAGATTTAGTACGATGTTTCGCGATCGAGAACTTTCACCACTTTGTTATACATCTCCTCTGCCTCTTGCTGCGAATTGCCGATACTCGTCAATCCCAATTTGCCAAACTCCGACAAACAACCCATTAAATGAAACACACTGCCCGTCTCTGTACCGCTGTCAAAGTGCAGTTGATTGTCAGCAATAATATCCATCAAATCGTTGGGTAATAATCCCCGATAGCGCTCTTTTTTCAAATTGTCTGAAGCGACATAATATTTCGGACGGCCCTGCTGGCTGTAAAATAATCCGGTAGTGCGATCGTACCGACCGTTTGTTAACAGCTTCAAAGCCATAAAAGGATGAGTTGTGCCTCCTTTTCGTAAGTTAATTTCTATTGCTTGAAGATCCCATTTCCCATCGGATTGCTTTACAGCGAGAAAATCCACTCCAAATCTCTCTAAAGCCCCTTTTTTAGCTAAGTTTTGCCCGACTTTCCATCCCAATTCTTGCAACGCCAGTCGGTAAGATTCGTCCGCCGGAAATCGGCAACCCAAGAAAATTTGACCGTCTGGGCCTCCTAAAATCTGGTCGTGAGTGGAGAGGATTTCTACTTCGCCACTGGGAATAATTCTGCCTTGAACACTGGGCGAGAACTTTTGTTCTCCTTCGATAAATGCTTCGGCAATTGCCCCTAATTCAGGAATGCGGCTGCTAAAATTTTCCCAGGTTTCGCCTGTGGATTGAAAGCGCAAATTATGGAAGCAATTCCCAATTGCCTTCGCTCTTTCTTGAGGCGCTTTACTTGTCAGGGAACGCAAATCTAGAAGTGCATTTCCTTCTCCCGAAAAACCTTCATTTAACTTAATTACCATCCGCTGCAAATCCGGCTGCCGTTCCCACAATTGAGCGGCAGCTTCTGCTAAATCTTCCGCATTCCAAACCAACTCGGAACCGTCAGGATAAGGCACGCCACATTCTTGGAAAATTTGCCTGCTGCCGCTTTTTGTTCCCCAATATAACAGATCGGGATCGCTGGCCCACAAAGGAATCCCCAATTTAACAGATAACTCCCGTTCTAAGGGCGTCGAGTTATAACAAACCATATAAGATTTTGTCGGCCGTACTGCTTGACGAATGCGCTCCATCAAGCGGGGGCGCTCTAAAATTTTCTGGGTGAGGGATTTGGCAGAAGCATCGTAAGCGCTGAACAGCAAAAGCCGATCGCGCGCGTGAGAAAATGGAATTCCCGGCAGCAATTGCAGGTAATAATCCACAATCATCGGGTGCAAGGGCTCCGAGGTAATGTAAATTAAGCGCGTGCGGGGATTTCGCAGGCGAATCAATGAAAATAAATGTCGCTCTTCGTAGTGGTAAGCACCCTCAATTTTTCGCATTTCTTGCTGATCTAAGCTGACAGAAGGAATGATAATAATGTCACAATCTCCGCTGTCAAATTCTTCTATCGCTCGCCAACGTTCGCGTAATTCTGTCTGAAGATTGCGAAACTTCTGCGCCGATTCGGAAGGTGAATTATTTAACTCTTGCATTGCGTTTTATCCTAAGTATTCAAATAATTATTGCTGATGATGTCGGGTGTGTCAGCCCCAATAGTTGAGATAACTCACACAGTTTTTTTTCTAACGCACCTTACCGGGAATATTGACAAAAATGCCCAAATAGTGATTTAAGGTGCGTCAGTCGAAATATTTGAGGCAACTCAAACAGTTTTTTCTCACCTCGCCCAAAAACCTATACCGGGCCATCTACTCCTGTCGTGAATATCTAAAAATTTTAGACCAAAGTTTAATCTCCCAGATTCATCTGTGGAATAAATCTAAAATCTAAAATCTAAAATCGACTGACGCACCCTACCGGGGACGATCTTCGATTTCTGTCAATCTGTTCTAAGAAGCTCGCCGCGCTCGAAAAAGTCTGGCATACTGCAAAATTGGCTCTAAGCGGCGTTGATTTTGCTTGAGTGCCGATCGCAATTTTTCCGAAGGCCGGAACACCAGGGGAGCTGAATATTTGTTCAGCATCTCCATATCTGGCGACTGGCTCATCAGCATCAGCCGCACGTCTTTGTCGAGCAAATAACTCAGAGAAAGCAAATCTCCCATGTTAGTAAAATCGTTGCCGCGATCGCTAATTACAATTGTATCTTTAATCGATCGATTAGCTATCGCGTCTTGGTTAATAATTTTCGCAACTTCAGCATTAAAATAGCTCAAGTCTTTGCTCCACCAAGTATCAGAAAAAGCGCTGACCGTACAAGAGGCTACACTTGCTGTAAATACCAAGGCTAAAATGACTTGCCAAAACCGCTGCTGAGTTTTCAGGTAACAGGCGAGCAAGTAAGCAACTGCTAGCTGCACTCCGGGAAAGCAGGAAATCAGATAGCGGCTGACGGCGGAACGTTTGCCACCTATGATTAGATCCGGTAATGCCAGTATCAAAAAAGGTATAAAAATTGATGTTAAAATAAACAGCCAAGTTGAACTGCTAGCCTGGCGACAGATTTTGTAAATGGCTGCCGCAATTAACAGCAAAAATGGCAATCTCAGCAGATAAGTCAAGATATTATCAAACCCGAAGTCGAAGTCAAAAAATAAGGCTGTAAAGCTGAGCGTCCACAATTTAACAAGATACAGCCAACCCGGAGATACTCGCGTCCAATCAGTCGTAGAGGAAGCACGTTCCAGGTTGGTAGCCAGCACGTAAATCCAGGGAATATACAATATTAAAGCTGCTGTTACTGCCAAGAAAAATTGGGAATTAGTTAAGTGACCTGGCAATTTTGTTTTTTTGACAAACAACCAGTAAGAAATTATAAAAACTCCGTGTCCGATGAGTGTTAAACTGAAGAAAGGGTGAGTGTAGAAACCAAAGGCGATCGCCAGCGAGTAAAATACCCAATCTTGCCAACCCCGCAACCGCACTGCTCTCAGCAGCAGCCAACTGCTGCCAATAACTGTCGCTGTCAGCAAACTGTACTGCCTTGCTGTCTGAGCAAACAATATGTCAAAGGGAGATAAAGCCAAAAGTGCTGTTGCTAATAACGCAGCCAAATTCGAGGCGAAAAGTTCCTGAGCTAAAGCGTACATCAAAGGCAACGACAGCAAACTCAATAGTGCTGGCAAACTGCGAGATGCTGTTAGAGAACTGCCAAATTGCTGCATCCACCAACGAGCCATGAGAAAGTATAAAGGCGGATGCTGCGGGTCTTCTAGTGCTAAAGAACGAATTGTGTCTGCTTCTGTACTTCCGGGTTTAATCCTCTGATATTTTTGCAATTCTGGTGCATGAACAATCCGGTTTTGGAATAGTTCGTCGTCAATTTCTTGGCGTGTGAAACCAGCGGCGCGGATTGATGTGTAAGCTTCGTCGTGCCAGTACAGTTTGCGATCGATCTCAAAAAACCGAAATCCGATACCAAGTAAAATGCCGATCGCCAATAAGCTCATCAGCCAGGGGGAATTTTTGGTATTAAAAGATGTGTCTTGATGTGCTGTAGATCCCATGCTTGTCGTGACAACTCCTACACCAACTGAGTACAGTATGGTGTAGGCTTCTCAGTGACTCCCGGTATCCCGTCGGACATTAACTGAGCTTTAAGAACGGGTTGCCCCACCGCTCTATTTTTGATGTTAATAGCTGCATTGTGGTCGCGGTCAAGACTACATCCACAATAGGGGCAGTCATGCCAGCGAATATGCAACTTTTTGGGTACTTTCTCGCCACAATTGGAGCAATCTTGTGAAGTGTTATGGGCGCTTACTGGAACCGCCAACAAACCAGCATTTACGGCTTTGTTTGTCAGTATTGACAGGAAGCTTGACCACCCAGCATCCAACACGGATTTAGCCAACTTTGTACGAGCAAGCCCTTTGACGTTCAGCTCTTCATGAGCGATTGCGTCATATTTTGATAGCAAATAATTAGCCGTTTTGAAGTGAAAATCCTTCCTTTTATCAGCAACTTTTTTGTGTTGTTTTCCCAATTGTTTAACGGCTTTTTGCCTGCGATTGCTCGCCTTTTTGCGACGAGATACCCGTTTTTGGATAGTCCGCAGCCGTTTTTGCGCTTTGCAGTAGTGTTGAGGAATAGCCACGGCTTCACCCTCAGAAGTTGTTAAGAACTCCTTTAAGCCCAGGTCAATTCCAGCAATTTTATTTGAGTTGAAATCAGGCTTAATTGTTGGGACTGTCTTGTCTTCTAGGGAGAGTGTGACGTAGTAACCATCGGCTTTCTTGGTGACAGATGCGGTTTTGATTTTGAACCCTTCGGGCATAGGGCGATGCAAGACAACCTTGACTTTCCCGAACATCGGCAAGTTGATTAGATTACCTTGCATATACCCGTCTTTCATTTGAGGGTAAGTAAAGGTGCGGTAGCGATTACGAGCTTTAAATCTTGGCTGGCCGCTACGTTTGCCGTTACTATCACCTTTGAGAAATCTATCAAATGTTACCTTAACTCGCTTGACTACATCTTGAAGGACTTGAGAGTATATTTTTCCGTACCAAGGGTGTGTTTTTTTGAGTGGGGGTAGAGTCTTTTTCTGGCTGAAATAATCAGGATTGTCACGGAGTTCGCTTAAGTGGCAAACCAAAGGGCAAGCGTTAACAGGAGAGCGGTTTTGTTCGTACCAGTTAAACCTATCAGCCAACAAGTAATTGTACAGAGCGCAAAGCATTGACAGCAATCTGTCTAGCTCTGCGGCTTGGTGTTTTGTTGGGCGTAGTTTGTACTGGTAGGCTGTTCTCACTTGCTTGTCAATTGGTGTTACTATTTTAGTATACACTGATTAACTTATCTTGACAGAATCAAAGATGATTTTGTTTCTAGGGGTCGTTCTGTGTCAGACTTGAAGGCTGATGTAGTCCTGACAACAAAGTACCGAAAAAACTTATTCACCAAGAAAATGCTAGACCGCTTGCACGAGGTCTTTGAGGATTTACTGGAAAAATGGGAGTGCAGGGTGATTGAGTTCAATGGAGAAGAGAATCACGTCCACCTAGTGTTTCAATATCACCCTGGAATTGAACTCAGTAAATTAGTAAATAGCTTGATACTCCCCAGCCCGCTCCGGGACGGGGATTCTTGAAGAGTCCAGATACGAACTTTCAAAGGCGAAATCAAAGCGCCTCTACTGACTCTTTTAAGGCATAACCCTAAAGTTGCCGCTACTTTTCGCAAAATATTTCCAGCACCATTGCAATCAGCGTTAATTTTGCTTCCGTCTTTTGAGCAATACAGTCCGGGATTGATACGCTTTCCTGATTCTTTCCACCCTTCAGTTTTTTCGCCGAACTTAGGTAGTTCATCCTCATCTAAAAAACTCGCCTTACTTGTATAGCTCTCTTCAGTTTCAACAAACCGGATGCCATATTGTTCACAAAGCCCAGAAATCCTATCCTTCAATCGAGCGGTAGGGATTTGCACAAAATTTTGATTGGTCTTGCTACCAAGATTTATCTCTTGGCGCATTCCCTTGTTCCAACCAAAAACGATTGTACCTATTTTGTTTTCTCGGCAATGATTCAATACTAATCTAGCTGCTTTGTTGACAGCATCTCTCGTTTGTCTATTTCGTTTTTCCGTAATTTTTGCCAATCGCTTAGACCAAAAACTTTGAGGTTTATGCTCTTTTATTGATGCAATCCGCTTATTATACCATTGGTTTAATGATTTCAGATGCCGTCCATCTACTATAAAACTTGTTCCGACGGTGGAAACACAAGTTAACCAATTATTTAATCCTGGATCGATGCCCAGAGCTTTGTTAACATCTAATTCAACTGCTGTTGATTGAAGTTGATAAACAAACTCGACATAAAATTGTCCGTTTCTGGGTAAAATACGAATCTCCCTAATTGTCTTGTAGTCTAAGTTAGATGGCATTGGTAAGTAAAATTCACCGATTCCGAACCATAGCTTAACTTTGCTCCCCAATGGAAACCTCAGTTGTCCATTCTTCAGCTTTACATCTGCCTTTGGGAAGGTTACAAGTTTTAAGCTGTTTTTGCGGTATTTTGGCAGCTTAGGGTGTTGAGTTACCGTACCACTCTTGATTCCTTTTAACAGTCCAATATACGACTTAAAAGATTCCGCAACGCTGGTCAACGTTTGTTGGGCAACATGGGAATATAAAGCTTTAAAGTGAAGATTGTCTTTAAATAACTTGTGCAAGTCATACTTGCTAGGAATTTTCCCGGTTTTGAAATACAACTGCCGAGAGTAGTAAGTCCCACAATTAGCTAACTTGTTTGACTCTTCGCATACAAATTCTAGTACGCTTCTTAACTCTCGACTTAGACTGATTAGATTTTGTTGACATCCATAACTAGACATTTTTTTGATTCTCAATGTACTGCTTGATTACTGAAATTGCTGCGCCACCAACAGTTGCAATAAAATAGCTATTTGTCCATAGAGTTGGCAATCGACTTTTTAGCCAAGGGAATTCTTGACGAAGATATCGAGAAGAACGCCCTTTCATATACCGAATTAGTTTGGCAATTCCGAACTGAGGATCGCACTCAATTAAGAGGTTAACATGATCTGGCATTACTTCCATCTCGATTAATTCACTGTTAAACTCAGTCGCCACCTCTAACAATATTTCCTTTAAACGGGTATCGACACCCTCTACTAAAACCTTTCGACGATATTTCGGACACCACACAATGTGGTATTTACACGAGTAAACAACATTTTTATTCGATTTGTAATTGACGCCCATAGTATAACTATACAGCACGAACCTATATACTACATTAACTTTGTATTAAGATTTGTTGAATATTGAAGGCGGTTGAAACCGCAGCCGACTTGTCCCCGTGTCTAAAGCCAGGGGCTTGCGTCTCGCTCTTCGGTCAAAACCGTTACAAGCCGTAGATTGCGCTCCGAGTTTGAGGAAAGGGTGAATAAATTCTATTACAAGGATGTTTTATGGAATGGTTCTTATTTTATTGCTACGCGCGAGCGGTGTAACTGTGACGACATTGAAAAAGTACATTGAAGGTCAGGACTCGCCAGATTAATTGGTTGCTTCCGTTCCTACAGCAACCCGCCTATCCATCCCAACACCAAGCGGAGTACCGCTATGGTGTGGGGCTTCCGGCGAAGAAGCTAATTGTGGCGATTCCCTCCGGGATAGCTACGCTTCACGGAATTTGGAACTGTAGACCATCGTAAACCGCACTCCCAGAGCGATCGATACCCCGTACAGACCCCAACAGACGATCATTCTACCCTCTGCCGGATGCCGAATACCTCTACATCAGCGCCTTGTGAAAGCTGGCTCAGGCTCAACTACCTCGAAAATCAAGAATCTTCAACCAGATCCTTCCAGAACCTCCAGACCCCAAAAATAACTGCTAACATACGTGTTGTACAGTTAATCAACAAGCTCCGCAAGGGGTCTACCCGCATACCGCAAATGGCAAAAAAAGAAACGTCTATAAAAACTTCCACTGAAAACTCAGAAAAGCAAAAAGCCTTAACTTCCGTACTCTCCCAAATCGAGCGCAGCTTTGGCAAAGGAGCGATCGTCCGATTGGGAGACTCCACTCGCATGAGGGTAGAAACCATTCCCACCGGAGCCCTGACACTGGACATTGCTTTGGGCGGCGGTTTGCCAAAAGGCCGAGTCATTGAAATTTACGGCCCGGAAAGTTCCGGTAAAACCACTCTAGCCCTCCACGCGATCGCCGAAGTCCAAAAATCCGGCGGTATCGCAGCCTTCGTCGATGCCGAACACGCCCTCGATCCCACCTACGCCTCAGCTTTAGGCGTCGATATTGAAAATCTATTAGTTTCCCAGCCGGATACCGGCGAAATGGGCCTAGAAATTGTCGATCAACTCGTGCGTTCCGTCGCCGTCGATATCGTAGTAATTGACTCCGTAGCCGCCCTCGTCCCCCGCGCCGAAATCGAAGGCGACATGGGCGACTCTCACATGGGTTTGCAAGCGCGCTTGATGAGTCAAGCTTTGCGGAAAATCACCGGCAATATCGGCAAATCCGGCTGTACCGTCATCTTCCTCAACCAATTGCGGCAGAAAATCGGCGTAACTTACGGCAACCCCGAAACCACAACTGGCGGTAACGCCCTTAAATTCTACGCCAGCGTGCGGCTCGACATCCGCCGGATTCAAACCTTGAAAAAAGGCACAGAAGAGTACGGCAACCGCACGAAAGTTAAAGTTGCTAAAAATAAAGTTGCTCCGCCTTTCCGCATTGCCGAATTTGACATTGTATTTGGCAAAGGCATTTCTACTTTAGGCTGTCTGACTGACTTGGCCGACGAAATGGGAGTAATTATCAAAAAAGGTTCTTGGTATAGCTATAACGGCGAGAACATAGCTCAAGGACGAGACAAAGTGATCCAACACATGGAGAAAAATGCCGACTTCAAAAATGAAATTGAGCAGCTAGTTAAAAAGAAACTTGAGACTGGTGCTGTGGTTTCTGCTAATTCTGTTGCCCCTGTTGACAATGAGGATGAGGATGCAGAAGATCTAGACAATGTAGAAGATCTAGACAATGTAGAAGATGTAGATGATTTGGAAGAAATCTAAATCTTTTAGTCAATAAATCCGATAGCTGTTAGAACCCCGACTTTTTAAAGAAGTCGGGGCTCTGTTTATTCTGTTTTTATAAGATGTAGGGGTAAAGCATTTGAGAGAATACAAATAACCCCGACTTCTTCGATGAAGCCGGGGTTCTAAAATAAGAGTATTTCACCACGTTGTTTAATGTTGAGGAGTTTGGTGAAAGGAAATCTCTAAAACTTCTATCTGTTGGTTGAGAGCAGCAGAGCGCTTCTGAGCATATTTGTCGTGCAGAAAAATAGTTAAGCCTACACCCACTGGCAACACAAAATAGATAAATCCCAGCAACATCTGAGCAATTTCTTCTTGCGCTGCTGTATCGATTTGAGGCACAGCATTAGGTTGACTTGTCGTGCTGTTGACTGGCTGCTGATTGGATTGCTCGATCGCCTGTGCTTTTACTTGCGGTTGAGCTTCCTGGGCGATCGCCCCAGAAGCAGTTCCCAAGCATCCAGCCACCGCTACACATACAGTCAGAAAACTAAAAAGTCTTGATTTAACCTTTAATCCGTTGTTCATGGCACTGATTGAGTGGCGAGATCCTTGCTGGGTTTCTGTTTCGGTTAAGCGTACAAGCATTTTTACTTACCTGTTATTAAAATAAATTTAATTTCTGTATTCAAATATACTGTTTTTTTTATTTTAACACAATAAGTATTTATTACTAAAATTATGTTTAAATGCAATATCTGCATAAATTCCATGCGCCAATAGGGGTTTTGCTCACAAACAGTAACTTTATATACAATTTTTCCTCTGGACATCCACTTGAATTGGAACGCAACATTAAAGCGCGATCGTAAATAAACCGTTACCCCAAACAGTTAGAAAGTCAACTCGAAATTAATAATCTGTATTATTTATTAGGACAAGTTATATATGCTTCAAGGGCTATTATCGTTCAGAGGGCCTTTTCGGATTCTGAACCTGAGTTGGTTTGCTTTTTTCTTAACATTTGTAGTGTGGTTCAACTACGCACCCTTCAGCACAACGGTGCAGCACGATTTGGGATTGACAGTTGGGCAAGCCAGAATCATCAGTTTGTGTAACCTAGCTTTCGCAATTCCTGCACGTATTATTATCGGGATGTTGCTCGATCGCTTCGGGCCTCGCATCACCTTCTCTTCACTCCTGGTGTATGCAGCATTTCCGACTTTGGCATTCGCCTTTGCCCAGAACTTCAATCAGTTAGTTTTGAGCCGTTTGGCAATGGGAATTGTCGGCGCTGGATTCGTAGTTGGCATTCGCTTAGTTGCCGAATGGTTTCCCCCAAAAGATATCGGCTTCGCTCAAGGTATCTACGGCGGCTGGGGCAACTTTGGCTCTTTTGCAGCAGAAGCAGCGTTACCCGCGATCGCGGCAGGAACAGCTTTTCTCTCAGTCGGACACACAAATTGGCGGCTGGCGATCGCCCTTACTGGGATTGCCACAGCAGTTTTCGGAGTCATTTTTTACTGCAACGTTCAAGACACTCCTCCCGGCAAAGTCTATCAGCGGCCGGCCCGCAACGGCGCAATGGAAGTCACCAGCGCCAAAAGCTTTTGGGCACTGTCGATGACTAATATTCCTCTATTTGGTGCCTTAGCTTTGATTGTGTGGCGCTTGCAGAAAGCAAATTTTCTGACTGCAAATGTGATGTACGCTATTTGGATTAGTTTGACAGCACTCTATTTAATTCAGGCTTACAAAGCCTGGGAAGTTAACCGAGAAGTTGTCACCGGTCAAAAACATTACCCACCTCAAGAACGCTATCAAATCAGTCAAGTATTCGTATTAGAACTAGCTTATGCAGTCAGCTTTGGTTCAGAGCTCGCTGTGGTTTCCATGTTACCGGAATTTTTTGAACACACCTTCAATCTAAATCATGCGATCGCCGGGCCTATAGCTGCTACCTATCCGCTGATGAACTTGGTCAGCCGTCCAGCGGGAGGCTTAATTTCTGATAAAATCGGCAGCCGCAAGTGGACGCTGACAGTCATGACGGGCGGAGTGGGATTGGGGTATTTAATTATGAGCCAAATTAGCGCCAACTGGCATTTAGCAATTGTAATTATCATGACCATGTTATGTGCCTTCTTTGTCTTCGCCGCAGCAGGTGCAACTTTTGGCATCGCGTCCTTAATTAAACGAGAAGTAACTGGTCAAATTGCCGGAAATATAGGTGCTTACGGCAGTGTCGGCTCTGTAATTTATGCGACTATTTATAGCTTTCTGCCCCAAACAGTGGCAGGCAACCGCAGCTTCTTTGAGCTACTCGGAATTGCTGCTGTAATTGTGTGCTTCCTTTGTGTTTTTATCCTAAAGGAACCAAAGGTTATTGAAAGCCAAGATTTGGCAGAAGAAGCTATGCTGCTGGGCCACTAAATGGCAAATCACGTTTTAAGTAGAACAAGTTAAAAAAACAGAACACCCAGAAGCTTGACTTCTTTATTTAATTAAGAAGTCAGGCTTTGATATGAGCCGTAGTTTATTTATCGCTTTGGTCACTTACTGTGGCAAAGAAACTGGCTCGATGTACTGAGAATTAGCGCGCACATAACAGCCTTGTCTTGTCAGCAACCAGGGTTGACCGTTCGCCATCGTAATAGCATTTGCTCCCCTGAGTTCAGCAGAAACTGTATCTCTATCCGCGCGGTAAACTTGTTGAATTGCTCCGTTTGCGGTCTTGCGGCAGTTGAGTTGTCCATCTCGCGAGGTGACTCGCCAAGCAGGCCAAGTTACAAAACCATTTGTTTGACTCGACCAAGTATTAGCATTGCTAGAAGTATAGTCGCCACTTGCATTAGGACGCGGTAAAGCTTCAACTAAATTTACTTTAAATGTCTGGCCCATAGAAGGACAATTTTCTCCTCCTTTCACCTTCCAAGTAACTTCGGCTCCCAATTGGTTGCTTCTTCCAACTTGACGCCTGACAATGGCAATATCTCCAGAACAAACAATTTTTCTGCCAGGGCCGGTCGCACTGTCTTTGAAAGTCCCATTGTAATAGTAAGAGCCTGCTGCTCCTTCAGAACGGGTAATTAGAATATTGCCCAAAAATTCCCGATTGCCTACTTTTGTCAAGTAAAAACCGCTGCGATTGTTTCCTTTTTCTGACAAGTTTAAAGTCGTTTTACCGTTAGGATTAACATAAGTGGTAGCGCTAGCAGCACCACACCAAATCAAGGAAATAACTCCTGCATAGAACCACATATTCAGTCGTTTCATGGCAATACTTTTTATGAATTTATACAATTTATACTTTATTATAGCTAGCAGAAAAATACTTCACCAGTCGCTCAAATTAGTGTCACTCATTTGAGCGACAGCGCACTCGTCTGACCCTGCGTGCGGACTATCCCCGGCATCAACTCTGCATAACTTCACCTTGCTTCAGCTCCCTTCCGTTCTCTTCACTTGTCTGTACCTGCATCACGGGCCTTGCAAGCTTCAACTTCTGACTCATTGCAGGTTCCAATAATTAGCAGCAGAATAAATTTATATACGTAAGTAAAGGAGTTCAAATCACCGCTAGATACTGTGGATTTTACGGCTACTTCCGGGTGGGTCAAGTTGCCGCAAGTAACACTAGCCAGATTTGGGCAACTGGCAGATTTCACCTCTGAGCCTGTTTGTAAAGAAATGTAAAAGCTCCTGAAAGCCAATTACTGTGACAGAAAGTAAGCTTTCTAAGTTGAGTCGGTAAAAAAAGTCGTCTTGATTCAGCGCAAAAATGAACTTGACAAACACAAATTAATTTGCTCGAAACTTAAATCATTGTTGAAGGGATAATAAATTATGGCTGACGGTCAATTAGGAGTTATATTAAAGATGGCTCAAACAATTAATCCTCAAATTGAGAGCGATCGACACTTTGAAATAGACTTGGCAAAATTGCGCCAACTGCCAACAGGAACATTAGGGTGCGAAGTGGCGCGATTTCTAGACGAACAAGGCTTTGAGCCGATCGCATCGGGAGACTGGATTCAGCGAAACCACGACGTTTGGCACGTTCTGACTGGTCTTTCAGCTTCAACAGAAGATGAACTTGTACTTCAAGCGTTTACTCGCGCTCAAGTATTTCGTCCTTCTTGTGCGATTTTAGTGTTAGTTGGACTGATCGGTGGCAAATGCGCGATCGGACAAATTATCAAAGGCTTAAAACACGGAAAATTAGCCACTCGGTTAATTAATTGGGACGTTGCATCTGATTGGGAAACTCCTTTATCGGAAGTTCGAGAAAAACTCGGAATTCTACCCTTAATTGATTAGATTTTAACTCGTTACCTCATTGCAAAAGTATGCAAAGCAAAAGTTACAAACCGGAAATTAGCCTGAGTCCACGGGAAAGAGCGATCGCACAATTAGTAGCCCAAGGGCTGCCCAACAAATGTATTGCCAAAAATTTAAATATCAGTCACTGGACGGTTGCTACTTACGTGAGGCGGATTTTTATCAAACTCGGTGTTTGTTCCAGAACTGCGATGATTGCACTGCTGATCCAAGAAAATTTGCTCTGGGACTGATAAATAAGTAGCGTGCGTCAGCTAGCTGGAATTCTCTGGTAATCCAGAAACTCTAGGCACGACGCACCCTAAAAAAACCTATCCCTAGACAGATGAAAACCCGGTTTAGCTGTAAAACCGGGTTTTCATTTGCAATGTTTAAAACCTTCTATGCCAAAGCCACAGAACGAGAAGAATTTCTCAGAAAACTCAGCAATTCTCGATTCACCGTTTGCGGCGCTTCCTGCTGAATCCAGTGACCGCAGTGAGGAACTAATTTCAACTTAAACGGAGCAGTAATTAATCTGTCTAAACCTTCTACAAGTTTGTGGCTCAAAAACGCATCTTCTTCTCCCCAAAGCACCAAAGTAGGTACTGTCACAGGTTCTAATTTCTCCGCCAAATTCCAAAGCCTCTGCGGGTGAAACATCTGGCGGTAATAATTGATAGCGGCAGCTAATACTCCCGGCTTTTCTAAAGCAGTCTGATAAATCTTAGTTTCCTCAGCACTAAAAGATCCTTTGCGAACAGCTTGTCCTTGGAAAACATTGTGCACAAAATCTTTCAAGTTTTGCCGGATCAACCATTCCGGAATGCCGGGAACCTGAAACGCCAAAACGTACCAACTGCGGCGGATTTGATCTAAATTGCTCGCCATTTCCTGCACGAATCGCTGCGGGTGCGGAGCGTTTAAAATTGCCAAGCGGTTGAGTTGTTCGGGGAATTTTTGAGCTAAGTGCCACGCAATCGCCCCTCCCCAATCATGACCTACAACGTGAGCTTTTGTATAACCGAGGCTCGCAATCAAACCGCGAATATCCGCGCTCAGCGTATCTAAATCATAACCGCTTTCCGGCTTGTCGGAATCGTTGTAGCCCCGCAAATCCGGCACCACAACTTTAAAATGACGCGCTAAAGCAGGAATTTGATGGCGCCAAGAGTACCAAAACTCTGGAAACCCATGCAGGAGGAGAACGAGATCGCCTTCTCCTTGAGAAACGCAGTGCAGGCGGATGTTATTGGTTTCGACAAAAATGTGTTGCTGTTCGGAATCGAAAGAATTCATAGTTGGAAAGTTAGACTTATTTTCGGGAAGTACAGAACCCGCCGACTGGTAGCAGGCTAAAACGGCCCAATGCTGTTAATTTTTCTACTTTTATTGTAGCTGCTTTTCGATCCCCGTGGCTGCAATCTAATGAAACTTAAAACTTGTAGGGTTGTTGGGTGTCCGGTTTTTTAGGCGTAATTACTGAACGCACGTTTTTTACCTTAAATGTACTTTTTTAACAGCGGCGCAGGCGATTCAATAATAGCACAATTTCGTCCGTTGCCGATCGCATTTTTGCAGCCGATAGGTCCGATTGATTGACGATAATGCTAAATACCAACGGCTCGTAATTTGGAACTTCGATATACCCCGACAGTGCCGAAACTCCGCTCAAAGTTCCTGTTTTTGCTTGCAAAACTACGCGGTTTGGTGTATTATTAAAGCGATTTTTCAAAGTGCCGTTCTCGCCAGCGATCGGCAGTGACTGGCGGTAAATCGATGCGGCAGGTGAATTGGCCATAAATCTCAAAGTTTGCACCAAGGCTTCTGGGCTAATTAAATTGTGGCGGGAAAGTCCCGAACCGTCGGCTAATATGTAGCTGTTTGGATTTACTCCTAATTGAGTTAAAGACAGTTTTAACTCTTTCAAACCCATTTCACCTGTATCCTCTTGCTGCAGGGGCATCTTGTCTGTAACTTTTCCCAGCAATCTCAATAAAACTTCTGCATAAAGATTGTTGCTTTCCCGATTAGTTTCTCTCACCAATTGGGCGAGCGGCGGCGATTCAACGGTCGCTAATTCTTGATTTAAATTGCGAGAAGCTGATGCAACTAAAGTTTGTTTAACAGGAATTCCCTCAGCCGCCAGAACTTGCTGAAACTGCTGCAAAAAATTATTAGCGGGGTTGACAACTGCCACATAAGCTGATTCAGGTTCGCCACCAACTTTCAACTGTCCGCTCACTCGAATTATAGGTCGATAGAACTCCCTGCCAACATCAATAAACTCAGATTCGCTTTGGGCGACTGTTACTGAATTGTTCTGAAGTTGCCACTGATTTGCCAGCTTTGGTTCGGCAAAAGTAACTTTCAGAGGTTGCCCGATCGCCTGTGGGGACAAAAGAAGGTCGATCGCGTTTTGATTGAAAATTAAACTGTTAATCGGCGCTCCGTAACCTGCTTGGGCGTCTTCCCATTCCCAATTCGGATTGACTGCACTGCCTTGAAAATAGCTGTCATCGCCAATTAACTCGTTTACTTGGGTGATTCCTCGCTGCTTCAACTGCTGCGCCAAAGATTTCAACTGAGCCTCAGCAATGCTCGGATCTCCCCTGCCGGCAACGTACAAACTGCCATTTTCGCCGCTGTAAACCGATGTCTTAATCCGAAAATCTGCACCGAGTTTCTGCAAAGCAGCGGCTGTAGTTAGCAGCTTGGCATTTGATGCTGGAATAAAATATTTTTGGGCGTCGCGGCTGTAGAGAGTAGTAGTAGAAGATAGAGGTTGAATCAAAATGCCCCAGCGCGATCGGCTAAATTCGGGACGGTTGGCGATCGCATCTACTTGTACTCCCAATTCCCCAGGACAAATATCCCCAGCAACCGCCGACATTTGAGCCGCAACCGCCGACGGACGCCCCAGCACCAGCACTAACAAACTAAGCGCAATTCCTTGGATTTTCAAAGTGGCAGTTCCTTAACAATAACTATTAAAATTAGATGCGCCAGAGCTTGGAAGTTTCACCGAATCAAGTCAATATTAATAATAATAACGCGCATGAATTCTCGGATTGAACAGCGCTTCTACAGGTTTTCCCTCTGTGAGGTGCTCTTCCACAATTAACGGTACATCACTCGGTTTAACTCGACAATACCAAATTTCGTCCGGGGTAACTCGTACAGTCGGGCCAGTGGTGCACTGTCCCTGACAGCTACAGGCCTCAACTTTCACCCCTGCAACTTGTTGAGCTTCAAAAGCAGCTAGCACTGCTGCTGAACCATTTTTGAGGCAAGATACATACTGGCAAACCAATACACAGCGCGCTTCTGGTTGGGAGTCTGGTTCTCGGGCTGGAGATTCTGGCATTGGTAAGGATTTATCCGCTCTTTAATATATCTTAACAATATTGTCAGGTCGATCGCCCGCTGGAGGGAGGCAAGTGGCAGAATTTTATAGTGCGATCGAAAAAAACAGCAAAATTCTGGCATTCAAACTTTTTCCTTCTTTACTACCTTCAAACCAATCCTTTCAGCAGAGCTGCCTTTCTTCAGTCTGTGTCACGCTTTCCCTATATGATCGATTTAGAGCAACAACTCAATCAACCGCTAATCATGCCAAAAACAGTAGCCGATGTAATGAGCCGCGAGCCGATTTTGGCGCGACCCGAAATGCCCTTGAACGAAGCGATTAAAATTTTAGCCGATCGACGCATTAGCGGTCTTCCCGTCGTAGATGAGAATGACTTGTTGGTAGGAGTCATCTCCGAAACCGACTTGATGTGGCGGGAAACCGGCGTAACTCCCCCCGCTTATATCATGGTGCTTGACAGCGTGATTTATTTGGAAAATCCATCTCGTTACGAGCGAGAACTCCACAAGGCTTTAGGACAAACAGTAGGAGAAGCGATGAGTAAAGAACCTGTTACCATCGGGCCCGATCAATCTGTCCAAGAAGCTGCCAAACTGATGCACGATCGCAGCATCCACCGATTGCCGGTGGTTGATACTGCCGGCAAAGTAATCGGCATCCTCACTAGGGGAGATATTATCCGATCGATGGCTGCCGAATCTTAAATTAACTGTTGCAGTTCCAGGACTGTATCAGAAAATGAGTCGTGAAGCGAAGCTATCCCGTAGGGAATCGCTCTTTCAATCTCCCTCGCTTTTGGCAATTACCAATTACCAAATCTAAAATCTAAAATCTAAAATCTAAAATCCGATGAGCATTACCCCTGAGTCTGTCGAACAATTGCTGAATTCCGAGGATTTTGGCGAAAGACTGCGAGCAGTCAACCAACTGCGGCAACTAGAACCCGCGATCGCCTATAAACTGATTCAAATTGCGATCGGCGATAAAAACGTCCGGGTTCGCTACGCAGCAGTCAGCCAGATATCAACCCTCGGTACGCAGAATCTGCCGAACGCTTTAGAGGTACTGCGAAACAGCCTGAACAACGACCCCGAACCCGACGTGCAAGCAGCAGCAGCCGATGCTTTGGGCGCATTGAAATTAACCGATGCTTTAGAAGATTTGCAGAAAGTTTATAGCAGTACCTCTGAATGGCTGGTGCAACTGAGCATCGTGGCGGCTTTGGGAGAAATGGGAGATCCGAAAGCCTTTCCGATGTTAGAAAATGCCCTGACTTCTGAAAACGAATTGATCCAAACCATTGCCATCAGCGCATTAGGTGAATTGGGAGATAGACGGGCGCTGCCGCTGCTGCTTCCCTACGCTTCCAATGCTGATTGGCAGATCCGTTACAGAGTAGCTCAAGCTCTGGGGCGGTTGGGCGGTACAGAAGCAGAGGAGGTTTTGGAAATTCTCGCCAAAGATGAGGTTGAACAAGTTGCTCAGGAGGCTAAAGCCGGACAAGAAAATAGTTTGAAATCTTGAGATTGCTTTGGCGATCGGGAACAACTCTGCGCGGTTGTGAATTTTGAATTAATTTAGAATTTTTTGTGCGGATTCTAGTAACAACTTCGTTCGCGATCGCACACAGAATTCAGAAACCCGGTTTCTTCCTATATTGCTCGTTTTTGTCTGCAAAACTCGTAGAAACCGGGTTTCTAGCCAGCCAGCGGGCTGGGTGGAAGGTGCAAAGCTTACTAATCAGGAAAAATCTAAAATCTAAAATCTAAAATTGTATTGATGCCAATGGCGATCGCAAATTCCTTTGAAAATCTCCTTAAAGTCGATCGCACTCTTCGCTTTCCCAATCAGAGCCTGCCTCTTGACATCCCCACTTTGACAAAAGCTATAATTAAAATAAAATAAATACAGTAGCGGCAGGGATTAACACAATTATTGAATTGTACCCAACCAGCTAGCGATCGGGGAAACTATCGTTAAGACGGTAAGCCATCTACCAGCAAAACCAAGTCTTAAAACTCTCGATCATCCCCATGCTTGAACAACTACAAAATTCCGCTTCTCAATCCTCGGACATTTTAACAGGAGAGCGATCTGTCTCTCAAGTCGCACCAACTCCAATTAATCAAAACTTTATTTATAGAGTTTTAGAACTTACGAACTTAGAACGCAGTAAATTAGGTTTGTCCCCGCTAACCTTAAATACTCAGTTACTAAATGCGGCGGAAAATCACAGCCAGAAGATGGCACTGCAAGACTTCTTTTCGCATACCGGGAAAGATGGTTCGTCATTAGGAAGTCGAATTTCTGCAACAGGCTATCAATTCTCAACGGCAGCAGAAAATATTGCTGCGGGTTATTCTACACCCGAACAAGTTGTATCATCTTGGATGAACAGCAGCGGCCACCGCGCTAACATTCTTAACCCCAATCTCAAAGAAATTGGCATCGGTTACTATTTCTTAGCCGACGATACTGGCACAGAAAATTGGAATCACTATTGGACGCAAGTTTTTGCGACTTCTCTTGACGGTAGTGTCAATCCCGCACCGACACCGACACCGACTCCCACACCAAACACTATATCTATTACTTCGCCAATACCCAATGCTACAGGGGACGGCAGCCCGACGACAGCACCCAAAAATACAGCCAGCGACGGCAATTATTTCCTATCAGATAGTGCCGATAGTGAAATACCGACAAATGCTGCGGGATTGCCAATTTTTGCCCTTTCCGGCAAAGACAATCTCACCGGGGGAGAAGGTGCTGATAGCATTAATGGAATGCAGGGTGCGGATACAATTAATGGCGCAGGTGGCAATGACAGCTTATCGGGCGGCAAAGAATCCGATTCAATTGATGGCGGTGTTGGCAATGATTTTATCAGCGGCAATAACGATAACGATCGACTAATCGGATCTGACGGTAACAATACTATTCGCGGCGGCAAAGAAGATGATGTCTTGGTTGGCGGTAACAGCCACGATGTGTTGGCGGGCGATCGCGGTCAAGATATTCTGACCGGCGGTGCTGGAAATGATACGTTTATCCTAGCAGGAGGTTTGTCTGCGGCGGCTACTTTAATTAGTGCGGATGTAATTGTCGATTTTGGGGCTGGGGATAAAATTGGTTTGACCGACGGTATCGGGTTTGCAAACTTGACTTTTGAAGCTGTGAGTTTGCAGTTGGATGGAGGTGCAAGTGTCGCTTCTACGGCGATTAAGTCGGGCAGTAATTATTTGGGAATCGTGCAGGGTGTCAGTCAAAGTCAGCTTGCATCTTCTGTTTTTGTCAACGTCTAAAAAACAGCATACCCAGATTCCCGACTTCTTGGAGAAGTCAGGAATCTAAAAACAAGAGCGCTTTACATTTAACTTTGAGAGTATAATCGGGTTGGCTGTTTTGAGAGATTGATTGTTATAAAGTCCTGGACGGAAAAACACGGCGCTACGATCGCCGTCAACTCAACCGCAGGCAGGGGTACTGAGTTTACGATCGCATTACCAGTAAAAGCCAACTTAATCCGGTCAAGTCAGAGCTTTTTGCAAGCTTCCGTCATACCCTTCGGGTTGACGGCGAGTTCTTGACTGGTTCAGCTTATAAGTGGGTGGCAAGAGCGATAGATGCTGCATCAGACTGAAACGACTCGTTTAGCAGTTTGGCGATCGTATCAGCGTTAGCAGGGCGACTGAAGTAAAACCCTTGACCTTCATCGCAGCCTCGCGCTTGCAGGTAGTCACGCTGCTCCTTGGTTTCAATGCCTTCTGCGGTGATCGTTAACCGCAGACTTTTTGCCAGAGCAATGATCGCATCAGTAATGGTGGCGCTGTCCGGGTTAGACAGTACATCTCGGACAAAAGATCGATCGATCTTGAGCATATTAACCGGAAACCGTTGCAGGTAGTTGAGGGAAGAATAACCTGTACCAAAGTCGTCTAGGGCGAGGGACACGCCAAGTTCTCGCAGTTGCGTTAAGATATTGACCGATCGCTCAATGTCAGTCATCAATGCACTTTCAGTCACTTCCAGTTCTAAATACGCAGCTTCGAGTTCGGTCTCTGCCAAAATTTGGCCAACCATCTCAACCAGATTCGCCTGCTCAAATTGTCGAGCCGACAGATTCACCGAAATCCGCAGGGCTGGCAGCCCAGCCAGTTGCCAGCGACGGTTTTGAGCGCAAGCCGTTCGCAAGATCCATTCACCAATGGGGACGATCTCGCCATTGGCTTCGGCGATCGGAATAAATTTTGCCGGAGAGACCAAACCTTCTGTAGAATGCTGCCAGCGAACCAGCGCCTCCGTTGCTGTCACCTGTCCGCCGTGCAAGTCGATCAGCGGTTGATAGTAAACCAGTAGTTCGTTACGATCCAGCGCTCCGCGCAGGCTATTTTCTAGGGCCAGTCGCTCCTGTAACTGAACGTTCATTTCGGGTGAATAAAACTGATAGTGACTCCGCCCTTGCTGCTTTGCCTGATGAAGTGCGAAGTGAGCTTGCTGAAGAAGTTGCTCTGGAGAATTGGTATTTTCTAAATGGTTCAATGTAATGCCAAGACTGGCGGTGAGGTGGATCGGTTGACCCTCTACAGAGAAAGGTTTTGCTAGCGTACTCAGCAGCAGTTGGGATAGCTTGACCACACTCTCCAGCGAGTGGAGTTCGCTGCGAGCGATCGCAAACTCACCATCGCTCAAACGCGCCAAGACATCTGACCCATCCATGCACTGTACCACCCGTTGGGAAACGGCTCTAATTAGTAAGTCGCATATCCCAGGCTCCAACGCATGGCGCATCCCTGTGAAATCGTCGATACCCAATACCAGCACTGCGACCAAGGGTGAGTGATTTTGAGAGCGGGTTTGATTCAGGCGATCGCAGAATAAGTCACGATTTGGCAATCCCGTCAGTTCATCGTAGTGGGTAATGTAATGAATCAATTCATCTAGTTTGTAAAGCGTTTGTGAGGAATTTGCCATCAGCGTACCGACTTCATCAGTAAACTCTGTGGGTAAGTTCGGCAAAGTTCTTGTATCGAGGTAGTTTTGTAGAGCCTCCGAGGTTAAGATTACCGGAAGAAGGAGGTAGCGCAGCGTATAAAGGGTTGCTGCCGTACCCGCTAATGTCGCCAGCAGAGCAACCAGCAGAACCCCGACTGATGTCTCTACAGAGTAAGCGTTTGAGGTAAGAAACCAGACCATTAAGGTTAGCAAAGGAACGTGCGTGCCTAAAAATGCAACCACCATAATTTTGGCAGTGTAGCTTTTCTTCAGCCAGGGGAGATACGCCAAGAATGAGTATAGGTTAAGGTTATGTTTTGGTTGCATAGGACTCGGTTTGAAATTTCAAAGTGGGTAGAGTATCCAGCAGTCTGGTACTAGGTGCGTTGGCTTCAGAAACGACTTTTTTAACTAAGGAGCGATCGCCTTAGATTTGACCGATATTTTACAAATCGATCGACAATACCGAACCGCGACCGCTTGTGTGATAAAATATCCAAGCGATCGCCAAACAACAAATATATATACTGACCCTAATCGCCTTTCTCAAGAACGTCAATGATCCGGGCCAAAAATTACCCAAATAGAGTTTTTTGAAAGCTATAAATTAGAGCGACCTTCAGCTTTTAGTCTGCTACTGATAACTAATGAATAATGACTAATGACTAATAACTAAATTACTAAAAGGGTAACTATGAAAAAAGTAGCGGTGTTTGGCAACGCTGGAGGTGGTAAATCAACTCTCAGCAAGAGATTATCGGAAATCACTGGTTTGCCACTTTACGTCTTAGATAAGATTCAATATCAATCTGGGGGCGCTGAGGTTCCCAATGAAGAATATAAGCATACCCATGAGAAAATTTTGGCTGCTGACCGATGGATTATTGACGGGTTTGGTTGTATGGAAACCGTCTGGCTTCGACTCAACGAGGCGGATAGTCTGGTTTTTGTCGATCTGCCATTATACGTGCATTTCTTGTGGGTGACTAAACGGCTGATTACAGGTAAGTTTATACCGCCAGAAGGCTGGCCGCAAAACAGTCCGATATTGAAGAGTTCAATTAATAGTTACCGTGCTCTTTGGTTGTGTCACAAGTATTTGACTCCAAAATATCGCGAGTATGTCGATCGCGCTCAAAATACCAAAAGTGTTTATCACATCAGATCCGCAGAAGAGATTGCACAATTTTTGGAATCGATATCGCAAATGACAGTTGACAACTGAATGGGGAATGGGGAATGGGGAATGGGGAATGAAGAATAACCAATAACCAATAACCAATAACAACTGACTACTGACTACTGACTAATCACTACTGACTAATGACTGCTGACTGCTGACTGCTGACTAATGACTAATTGATCCTACAGCCGATCGCAAATTCCCTTGAAACTCGCCCAGAATTCGATCGCACTCTTCCTTTTCCAAATTAGTCCAGTGCATCATCAAAGCTAATTTAACCGACTTGCCGCTTTTTTCGAGCAAAAAACCCGCCTCCTCCCGGCTTAAATCAGTCAAATCCTGCAACATCCGCACAGCCCGATCGCGCAATTTCTTATTAGTCACGGCCACATCAACCATCCGATTGCCGTAAACCTTCCCCAGCTTCACCATTACCCCAGTCGAAATGATATTTAAAGCCATTTTTGTGACTGTACCGGCTTTCAAGCGCGTCGAACCCGCCACTACCTCCGGGCCAACCAACAACCGAATATCAACATCAGCCTCAAAATTCACTTGTTCGACGGGTACGCAGGCCATAAACACAGTCTTCGCCCCCCGCTGGCGCGCCGCCTGCAAAGCGCCCGCGACAAACGGCGTCGTACCTCCAGCCGTAATCCCGACAACCACATCTAAGTGGGTAATTTGACGGTGGGCGATCGCCTCGACCCCATCCTCAGCCCGATCCTCCAAATCCTCCGAACTCCGCACCAAAGCCCCCGCACCCCCGGCAATTATGCCCTGTACGAGTTCGGGCGGCGTGCAGAAGGTGGGGGGACACTCGGCTGCATCCAGCACCCCCAAACGCCCGGAAGTACCCGCACCGACGTAAAACAGGCGGCCTCCTAGACGCAGAGACTCGGCTGCAATGTCGATCGCTTGGGCTAACTGTTTGCGGGCACGGGCGATCGCGCTTAAGGTTTGGGCGTCTTCCCGGTTGAACAAGTCCACTAACTCGATCGAACTGAGTTGGTCTAAATTCTCGCTGTTGACATTCACCTGTTCCGTCAGCAGATGGCCCCGTTCTTCCAAATTCTTCATAATTTTTTCTGCGTTATTGGTCATGGGTCATGGTCATGGGTCATGGGTTATGGGTCATGGGTCATTGATTTAGAGAGAAACCGCAGATAAACGCAGATAAACGCAGATGTTTTTCAAGATTACAGAGCTATTTTTGCAATTAGACTCTACTAATGACTGCGGACTCTCACAAAAGTCCTTCGAGTCGGCGGCGAATAGAATCCAGTTCGTTTTGGGAAACGTCAGAATCTGGATCTGGATCGGGTTCGGGCTCCGGCTGCCACTGAGTCTGTGTTACATTGTCTTCTGGCGGGATCGCCAGCGCGCCTGCAGGCACCAGTTCCCAATCATAATCAACACTGTCGCAGAACTCCTTAATTTCCTCCTCGTCGATCGCCTCAACCGTGGGCTCTGGGAAATCCTGAGCTTCCAACATCACGCCAAAGCGGGTGGCGTCGTCTTCTGACTCAAACATCAGAACTTTATTGCGATCGCCGAGTTGAATGGTATGAATTCCCTCATTCTCGGTGCGGGCATTGAAGAGTAAGACGAACACTCGCATAAGTTTTAAAGACCTTCTTAACCACCGTTTTTTTATCTTAGGAGCGATCGGGCAACCGATTTTAAATTTTATATTTTAGATTTTAGATTGACCACCGATCCTGCACTGGCGGGATCGAAAGGAATTGGGGCATTTGGACGACTTGGTTTGATATTTGAGATTTGAGATTGACCGCCGATCCCGCACAGCGGGGGGAATCTAGGGGATTTGGGGGAGCTGGAGGACTTGGTTTTAGGTGGTGTTGCGTGTTTTGATTAAGTTCGGTAAAGGTTTCTGGAGTCTACTCTGGAGTGGGGGCGTGCCTTTTGCCTGCGTTCGACCCGGGGATCGGCACTTCCGACCTCACTTTTGAGTCTACCAAAGGCAGAAGGCACCCTGGCGAATCACAGAGATTATACCTGTCTAAAATCGGCTGATTTCCTATAATTCCTGAATTCTCTGATTTTTGAGAAACACCCATGACTAACTCGGACGATAACAAAAATCAACTCGCACCCCGTCCCCATCGCCGCTGGTGGCGTCTGCTGCTGCTTAGCGGTACGGGATTAAGTATTCTCGCCTTGGTGGGGGCAGCGGTAGGATACCAGTGGGTGCGGGAAAAGTTAGCTCCTTTGGTGGAAACGGAAGTCAGTCAGTTGCTGAAGCGACCTGTGCAACTCGGACGTTTGGAGAGATTTTCTCTGACAGGTTTGCGGTTTGGCCGATCGACTTTACCTGCAACTCCTACCGATCCCGATTACGCTTCTACTGAAGCAGTGGAAGTGCAGTTTTCGGTTTTGCCACTGCTGTTCAACCGCACTCTCAAATTAGATATTACCCTAGTTAAACCCAGCGCTTATATCGAACAGGATGCTCAAGGCCGCTGGGTTAATATTCCAACAGCAGAGCGGAAATCTCCGGGTTTATTTAAAACTGAAGTTGAGGCAATTCGAGCTGAAAATGTCGCCGCAGTTTTGGTGCCGAGTCCCGCAGTCGGACAGAAAACTTCGGCTCCGATTTCTGTAAGCTTGAAAAATGGCAGCGCTCTATTTCGCGACCAAAATAAGCGCGTTCTCTACGAACTAAACGGTCAGTTTACTAACAGCGATAATTTTATAGTTAAAGCTGATTCTATGTTACCCGCTGCTCAAACTAACGTGCAGTTGCAAGGTCAAAATTTGCCTTTGTACGACCTCGCTCGACTGCTGAAGCTTCCCGCCGGCATCTTGTTACAAAAAGGTCTTGCTAATGGTAATTTGACCGTGCAGTTGCGAGAAAATAAAGTATCGGGAATTGTGGGAACGGCTAGTTTTGGAGGAGTGCAAGCAAGTATTGCTCCGCTGAAACAAATCGTACAAAATAGCAGCGGTCAGTTGCGGTTTCAGGGAACTAATGTGATTGTCGATAGTCTGGCGGCTAATTACGGTTTAATTCCGCTTAGAATAGCAGGAACAGTTGCCACTGGAACCAATTTTAATTTGGAGAACGCTAGCTTCAATCTAACAACGAACGTGCAACCAGTCGCTTTGGCAAGTGTTGTCAGTGCGGTGGAGACAGAGTTAGGGAAGAAAGTAGTATTACCCGTGGCTGTGGCGGGGGAAGTGAAGGCGGATGCCAAGCTGACTGGAACAGTTGCAATGCCGGTGCTGACAGGTGCGATCGCCTCGACAAAACCCGCTACGGTCGATCGCCTGCAATTAAACAATATTAGCACTAATTTCAAATTGGAACGGGGGAGAATGGCTCAAACCCCAAATCCCAATTCTCAATCTTCTATTCCCCCGTTTTCCTCTTTAGGTTTGACTTTGAGCGATATTTTGGTAGTGCCGGCGGCGGGTGGTAAAATTGGCGGGAAAGGTGAAGTCGATATTAGGTTGGGAAGTGAGAATTCGCGATCTGGTTTGGTGTTTGACTTGCAAGCTGAAAATGTACCCGGAGACGCGATCGCGCAAATTTACGCTCTCCCAATTCCTGCTGGTGTTAATATTGGCAATGTCTCCGCAAAAGCTCAAATTTTCGGCCCGTTAGACAACATTCAAGCGAGAGTTCAATGGCAAGCACCGCAAGGAACTTTCCCGGCAGCGGGCGAAATTAGAGCCGCAAGGAATTCGGCAGATTTGCAAAATACAGTTGTGAAAATTGGCAACGCTTCTGTTAACGTGGATGCTGCGCTAAAAGACCGTCAGTGGCAAGCTATCATCGAGGGCGATCGCGTGGCCCTCAACAGTTTGCAGCCAGTTGTACCGGGGCTGAGTTTGCCTCCTGAAGTAGGGGGTTTGGTCAGCGGAACCGTCGAAGCTGCGGGAACTTTGGACGATTTGAGTTTAAATGCGATCGCTGCGACGGGCAAAGGAACGCTGAATATTGCTGACAGTATTGTTGATGTTAATGGCGAACTCGAATCGGGGAACTGGCAAGTTGTTGCCAACACTGAAAAAGTAGCTCTCAATCAATTGATTGATATTGGCTTGCCGTTCTTAGCACGGGAAACGACCGCCAATCTAGACAATCTAAAATCCAAAATCCAAAATCTAAAATCGCTAGGCGGACAGCTAGCAGGTGAATTTCAAGTCGCGGGAAATGTTGACAATTTGACTGCTGGCGGAATCAATGTTAATGCCAACGGTAGGCTAAATTTTGCCGACAGTAATGTCAATTTAAACGGAGAATTGGTAGCGGGAAACTGGCAAGCAACAGCAGAAACAGATCGCACTTCCATCGACCGCCTGGTAGATTTGACACTGCCGATTTTAGATGTGGCTTCAGCATTCAATCCCGAAAATCAGCAATCTGCCAATCTCAACAATCTAAAATCCAAAATCCAAAATCTCAAATCAATTGACGGACTCCTATCGAGTCAAATTACAGCATCGGGAAGCCTTGACAATTTGACGGCTAGCACCATCAATGCCAGCGGCAGCGGCAGACTCAATCTTGCAGGCAGCAATGTTAATTTAAAAGGAGAATTGGTAGCCGGAAACTGGCAAGCAACAGCAGAAACAGATCGCACTTCGATCAGCCGCTTAGTAAATTTAGGATTGCCGCTGTTAGATGTTGGCTTAGCTTTCACTGCTGACAATCCCCAAACAGTCGCCAACCTCAACAATCTCAAATCAAAAATCCAAAATCTCCAATCGCTTGACGGACAAATATCGAATCAAATTCAAGCCAGCGGCAATCTTGATAATTCAACCGCCGCCGATATTTCTGTCAACAGCAGCGGCCAACTCAATATTGCCGACGGTACTGTTGCTTTTAGAGGTAAATTAGAAGACAGACGCTGGCAAGCTTTCGCCGATGCCGATCGAGTTATTCTCAGTCGCTTAGAACAAACTGTTCGCAATCTCCAACTGTTTCCGCTGACGGCGACTTTGCCGAAAGGATTTGACGGCAGAGTTAACGGCGAATTCCAAGCAGCGGGCAGTTTGGATAACTTGACAGCCAAGGGAATTAGTGGTAGCGGAGAAGGACGGATTTTGGTCGATCGACTCGGGGCGATCGATACTACCGCAAAATTGGAAAACGGCAACTTGCAAGCATTGCTGGAAACGAACGGAATTGCCGTCAGTAATTTAGAACAAACCCTCAAACAAACAGGTTTGCTGACAGCGGATTTACCGCCAGAAATTGAGGGAACCCTCGACGGCCAAGTCCGCATTTTGGGAACAGTAGATAATTTAACCGCCAACGGCATCACCGCCAACGGCGACGGACAAATTCGACTCGCCAACGGCGGAGGAATTGTCAATGCTAAAGGCAGCGCCGCATCGGGGAATTGGCGCGCCTCAATCGAGGGCGAGCAAATTGCTCTAAGTCGCTTCCAGCAAGCCTTTGAGTCGCAGCGACAAAGCTTGCAAAACGGAGGTGGAGTCTCTGGTTCCCAAAATCTCCCCCAGCTTCAAGGACTGTTTAACGGCAATATCAATTTATCCGGCCCGATTGCCGCTTCCCCACAAACAGTTCGCGCCGGCGGCAGTTTCCGCATCTCGGAATTGCCGTTTTTGAAACAACCTTTTGAGGCAGTATTTAATTGGGATGGCAAACGGGTGGAAATTGAGAACGCCACAACTCCAGGTTTGACAGCAAGCGGCTTTGTTAACGTCGAACTCGGAGGTAAAGGAGGGCCCTCAATTTCTAACTTAGATTTGGATGTCAAACTCGCCAACTTTAACCTGGAAGCCTTACCAGCAGAACAGTTAGCATTTTTGTCTGCAATTGCGGACAAAAATTCCTCACAGCAAAACCCACCCCTGCGCGGCAATGTAGATTTTACCGGCAGCCTCACCGGAACCCTCGCCGAACTCAGCTTAGTTGGCGACGTGGAAGTGCGGGATTTAGCAGTAAATCAAATCGCTTTTGACCCGGTACTGGCGGGGAGTGTGAATGCGGATGCTGGGAAAAGTGTAGATTTGCGTTTGGCCGGCGCAAGCGACAAAATTGAAGTAGCTTTAAATCAATCTTTTCTGCCGACATCTTTCTTAATTCAACGCGGGGAATCTGTCGCTAGGGGCCAAACCGAGGGAGAAACTTTGCGAGTTAATTTAAGCGATTTTCCCCTGGCTGCTTTGAATCTCACACCGGGGAAAGAGGCCGGTTTGGGGCCGATAACCGGTACGGTTTCGGGACAAGTAAATGTGCCCGGTTGGAAGATGCCGTTAAATCCGGCGACTTTGCAAGCAAGCGGACAAATTGCGATCGCCCAACCGGCGATCGGCTACATTAAAGGTGACAGTTTCCAAGCCGAATTCAGCTACGCTAACGGCAGCGCCACTCTCACAAATGGCATATTCCGCCAAGGCAGCGGTCAATACTTAATTTCCGGCAATGTTCAAACAGGCGCCAACCCGCAATTTGCCGGGAAAGTTAACGTCCAGCAAGGCAATTTGCAGCAGGTTTTAACCGCTTTGCAATATTTCAATTTAGGTGACTTAGCTAGAGGCTTAAAACCTCCCGTTTACGGTGACAGCGGCGACGTGCAAACTGTAGCAGTCGGAGAACCGGATGCCCCGCTAATCGAACAGTTGCGCCGCTTGGCAGAAATTGAAACTATTTTGCAGCAGCAGCAGGCAGTGAAATCATCAGAAAAATTGCCTCCCTTATCCCAATTGCAAGGCACTTTTGGCGCGGAAATTGCTGTCGCAGGTTCTTTGCAAACGGGCGTGCAAGCTCAATTTAACGTGAAAGGCGATAACTGGCAGTGGGGAAGATATGTCGCTGAAAAGTTCAGCATTGAAGGCAGTTTTCAGGACGGGATTTTAACTGTTTTGCCTTTGGAAATTCGATCGGGCAAAAGTGCGATCGGCTTTTCGGGACAACTCGGGCAAAAAGCTCAATCCGGGCAGTTGCGGATAGAAAATGTGCCGGTGGAAGAGTTGGCAAAACTGGTGGAATTGCCTTTTGTGGATGTCACGGGAAATCTGAATTTGCGGGCGAATTTGGCCGGCAGTTTGGAAAACCCGCAAGCCACGGGAGAATTGAGTTTGGTTGAGGGTACGCTAAACGGAGAACCGATTAAACAAGCCGACGGCAGTTTCAGTTACAGCAACGCCCGCCTGAATTTTGGCGGCAGCGCTTTGGTAACTCAAACCGAACCGATTGAAGTGCAGGGAAGTTTGCCTTTTGAGTTGCCCTTTGCAGCCGTGAAAGCTGATAGCAATCAAATAGATGTGAGGGCGAATTTGCAAAATGAAGGTTTGGCAATTATTAATGTATTGACTCCGCAAGTGGCGTGGGTCAGCGGTCAGGGACAGGTGCAAATTCGCGTCGGAGGGACGCTGCAAGACCCTGTAGCGCAAGGAATCGCGAATTTTGAAAATGCAACCGTCCGGGCGAGAGCCTTCCCAGAACCGCTGACAGGGCTGACTGGGACGGTGCGCTTCGAGGGCGATCGTATTCGGGTAGAGGGAATTCGGGGACAGTTGAGTCAGGGGCAAGTTGTGGCCGCTGGCGTGATTCCGTTGTCTGTGCCCTTCGCCGAGGGCGATGTCGATGCGGATAATCCCCTGGCTGTCAATCTCGACAAGTTGGCAGTGAACCTCAGAGGATTGTACAGCGGCGGCGTAGTCGGTCAAGTGCAGGCAAGGGGCACGGCGAGGCGCCCGCAGTTGAGCGGTAATATTGAACTGTACAACGGCGAAGTATTTCTCCGGAGTCCCGGCGGCGGCACAACTGAGTTAGCTTCTTCCTCTTCTGCTTCCGATTCTGATTCGACATCTTCTGCTTCTCCTGCGACTGAGGTTTCTGCTTCCCCTGCGACTGAGGTTTCTGCTTCTCCTGCGACTCCGACTTCCCCTTCCTTTGAAGTTGGATTGAACGATTTGCGGCTGAATTTGGGCCGGGGAATCCGGGTCACAAGTGCGCCGATATTGAGTTTTCAGGCGACTGGGGGCTTGACGGTGAATGGAACTTTAGATGACCTTCGCCCGGAGGGTACGATTCGGTTGACCTCCGGGTCGGTGAATTTGTTTACGACAGAGTTTAGACTCGATCGAGGATACCCGCAGACTGCGACCTTTGTACCAACACAAGGACTCGATCCGACGCTGGATGTGAGATTAGCAACTTCGGTGCAGGAAGTAACGCGGTTCCGCACTCCCGGCACATCTGTAGCCTCTGAAATCGCAGACGAACCGACAAGTTTCGGCAATGTGCGGAGTGTCCGAATTCAAGCGTTGGTGCAGGGAAGGGCTTCTCAGTTGGCGGAAAGTCTGGAGTTGAGGAGTTCTCCGAGTCGATCGCAAACAGAGATTGTAGCGCTGTTGGGCGGCAGTTTCGTGCAGACTTTGGGACAAGGAGACAGTACGCTGGCGATCGCAAATCTAGCTGGTGCGGGTTTATTGAACAACATTCAATCTGCGATTACTAACGCCACAGGATTGAGCGAATTTCGCTTATTTCCCACTCGGATTAGAGGTAACGAAGCACAAACAGCTAGTTCGAGTTCAGGTGCGGGTTCTCTCGGTTTAGGTTTAGAAGTTGGGTTTGACATCACGCGCAATATTTCAGCATCAATCATTCGAGTTCTGTCAGCCAATCAACCGACAGAATTTACTGTGCGCTATCGAGTGAGCGATAAAATTTTACTCAGAAGTTCGAGTAATTTTCAAGGAGACAACCGCGTCACTGCTGAATATGAATTGAGGTTTTAGTTAGCAAAAAATACCGTTTACAAAAATCTGACTATCCTCAACCCGGAGCAGAGAAAGTGAAAAGAAGGGAAGCCATAAAACTGATAACAGTAAGTATTAGTTCTTTAACAGAGACAATATATCGCTCTGGAGACCAATATATGCTTGGAAGTACGGTAAAAAATCATTATGACTGGATATTACTATACTGGATGCCCTATGACAATAATCTCTCAAGATTCGGACAACCAATTCTTCAAATGCTAAGTAAAGGTGTAAAAAATAATAAGGTTTTGGTAGTCGTACAATCAGACTTTAGTGGAGCAGCACAAGTTTCTAGAAGTCTGATTAGCCAAGGTAAAGTTGATACGCAATACTTAGAAACAGCAGATAGTAGTAGTGCAGAAGTCTTGAGTGAGTATCTGACTTGGGCCCAATCTCAATTTCAAGCCAAACGCTGGGCTATTGTGTTTTTAGGTCATAGTGGAACGCTTATGGAAATCAGCCCCGACGAGCATCCCACGTCCCCTTTAATTTCAGAAATTAGATGGATGAATCTTCAAAAAATAAATCAAGTTATATTGAATTTTAACCGCTCTGTAAAGGGAAATATAGACTTATTATTTTTCCAAAATTGTAATAAAGGAAATATTGAAGTACACCATACCTTCCAAAATACTGCTAAGTATACGCTTTCATCTCAACTGCAACTTGGAGCGCCCAATTACTATTATGAGCAATTGTTAAGCCATTTGAGCGATTATCCAGACATTGATGGTTCTCAGCTAGCTAAAAAGATTATGGATTATGAACAGCCTGATATGTACCATAGTTTGACATTAACTAACAATCATTATTTCCGCTATTTTACCGAAAAAGTTAATGTTGTGATTGATTCTATTTTGCAAGCAGATATTGCGCCAGTGAAAGTTTTTATATCCTCAATTTTAGGACCTGAAGTCAATTTTTCCAATAACACTACTGTAGTAGTTTATCGTAACTTTGGAGAAACCTTTGTTGATTTCGCAAATTTTTTACAAAAACTTACCGAATTATCAGGTGCAAGTCCGTCAGCCTGTAACGATTTATTGTTATTTTTCAATAATTTTCTTATTCAGAGAGTGCAACAGCATGGTGAATTACTTGACTCAAGAATTAGACATAAGTATAAAAGCTTATCAGGTTTAGGCTTGTTCTTACCTAGAAATCGGCAGAAACTGGAAAAGTATTTGTATTTATCGGTTTATTCAGACTTAAAGCTTGTAGAGCTTTTTGAGGCAGTTGTATTCGAGACAAAAAAGAACTAAAGGGATTGGGGATATTTTACTTTTCCGAATTGACAGAAGCAGTCTGGGAGGTAAAATAACAGCCAGCATTCGCTCCCAATTACCACTTCCGAATGCTATAATATAAATAGCAGAATTAAAGCCCTGCTGCCAACCCCGCACACAAGGTTATAGGAGTTAAGTCAAATGGCAAACAAACTCCAAGTAAAAACAGAGTCGATCGGCTACAGCGACTTTTACTGGAACCGCTTTAGTCCGAGAGTTGCGACTATCAGCAGTGTCCGCAATGCCAATCACTGGGACGGCGGATTTATCACCTATATTGCATTTCCCACAAAAGTAGAAGCTACAGCAGCAATGAAATATTTGCTTTTGCATCAAAAAGCTGCTGATGTCGATATGCGGAAAGCCAAGCGAATGAAAGCAAAAGGCATTCGGTGGGAACTCAAAATTCGGGGTTTAGCTTTTAATGAAGTGCTGAAGCTTGCGACGATGGATATAACTGGAAAGCTAGTTATGTCGCCTGCTACTACTCAAGCCACAGGCTGATAATTGAAAAACTTCGTAGTTGCGCTAAGGGTGGTAAAGCGCAACTACCAACCTAAAAATCCCTAAAATATTGCATTGTCCTTCTTCCTTCTTCCCTCTTCCTTCTATAATATGCGTTTCATCAGCCCCAAAACAGACTTTGCATTCAAAAAAATATTCGCTTCTTCCGAACATCCAGAAATTCTCATCAGCTTCCTAAATGCAATGCTGTATAACGGAGAACCAACTATCCAAGAATTAGAAATAATTGACCCTTATTCAGCAGGAAGCGTTACAGGATTGAAAGACACTTACCTGGATGTCAAAGCCAAGATTACCGGTAACAAAACCGTGATTGTGGAAATGCACGTACTCAACGTCGCCGCCTTTGAAAAACGGGTAGTATATAATGCAGCCAAAACCTATTCTACTCAACTCAAAGCCGGAGAAGGTTATTTAAAGTTAAATCCAGTGATTGCTTTAACCATCACCGACTTTATCTTGTTTGAAAACACCGAAAAACTAATCTCAAAGTTTGAATTCACAGAAACAGAAGAGAAATTCGTCTATCCCAACTGCGAGTTAAAATTAGTGTTTGTAGAGTTACCGAAATTCAAAAAAGAATTGAATGAACTCGAAACTCTGCCGGAAAAATGGATTTATTTTATGAAAAACGCGCCCTCTTGGGAAGCAGTACCAGAGACATTAGGGTCTATTGAAGAGATTAATACCGCGCTGGGAATTGCCAACCGAGCAAATTTGACCCTAGACGAATTGAACGATGTAGACAAGCGAGAAATGTTTATCCAAGACCAAATCGGGTCTGTGATGAAAGGGATAGAAATTGGTCTACAACAGGGAATCGAACAGGGAATACAACAAGGAATCGAACAAGGAATCGAAAGGGGTAAAATTGAGGGGGAAATAGGATTAATTATGCGTCAGATAGTGCGGCGGGTGGGTGATGTTACAGTGGAAGTTCAAACTCGCATCCAGGGGTTATCTGCGGAACAGTTAGATGATTTGGGAGAGGCTTTGTTGGATTTTAGAAGTCAAGAGGATTTGATTGCCTGGTTGGAGTCGGCGGGATGAACTGATGAGTTAAAAAGAGAGTCGGCGATTTTGGCGGATTTGGTATAATTTCCAATCTGTGCATTCATTTAAACTTTAGTATCTGCCGGAACTTCCCTCTGTACCAGCATCCAACCTAACAGCGCTAAAATAAGACCGAGGGCGAGAAATCCTAAATCCCAAGCTAACTCGTTGATACCGGGTTTGACGTGGTGGATTCCCAAAATTTGATGGTCAACAATGCCTTCTACAAAGTCAAACAATCCAGCACCAATTAATATTGAACCGAAAAAAGTTTGAGTTGACAAAGGAACATCTTTGCGCTTCACAGCACGCCACAAACAGAAGATGCCCGCCACTGTTACCAACCAATCCGCAGCGTGAAACAATCCATCTCCGAGGGTATTTAATTCTAAACCGACAACGGTAGTATCGGTTTTAACGCTGCTAAACATATGGTGCCACTGCAGGAGTTGATGCAGCACAATGCCGTCAAAAAAGCCTGATTGACCGATACCGAGGAGAATTCCTGCGATAATTAGAGGTCGGCGGTTGTTAGCTGCGGTGGTTGGTGCGTTTGTGCGATCGTCCAATGGAAAACCTCAGATTATTTAACTGCTGAGCCTGGGTCTGTGAAGGGATTTGCCAGTACATTTTGTAGTTTTGCTGGGGAGGAGGGGCGATCGCATCATCCGCGAGAGAGATTTATCGACTGAAGTGCGATCGCGCCTCGATTTTTGATGGATGATTGGGAAGTGCGATCGAATCTTGCCTCCCATAACTTCTACAACACCATCCACATACTAATTGATAGTTTTCATTACATTAAACCTCAACATATTTGCATAAAGTCCTGGCTTCAGGAATAGACGAACCAGATTGACGCAACTCTGCTAAATGAAAAACTATTGCTGCTTTAATTTGCTGTTCGACTTCCTCGATAGTTGTACCTGTTGCTACGCATCCGGGTAAATCTGGAACATAAGCAGAATAATTGCTTTCTGATTTCTGGATCGCAATTGCATAACGTATAATTCTGCTTTGACTATCTGCTTTTGGGTTTGCCAACACCATAGACCCTTCTGGCGTCAATTCCCATCTGTCGCGAGGCGAATTAGTTTCTACATATCGTTTAACCAAGCCATCAGCAGCCAGTTTTTTTAAGACAACCATCATGTCAGGTTCTCGCGGTACATCTCGACGGGAAAGTGCATTCGCGAGTTCGTACCAACTCCACTTTCCTTGACCTTTAGCTACTAATTCCAGCAGCACTAATTCAAGCTGGGTTAATTGAGTTAGGTTTTTCATTGGTTTTATCGTATAACTTATCCAACTCGAAAAGATTGCCCCATCGCTTGAAATTCTTGAGTCTCTTCTCGCTGCAATTGCTGTCTAATTTTGGCAAATTTCCTAACTGTTTCCACAGAGTACAACCGTTCTCCACAGCTTAGGCAAACTTCAGCGGATACTTTTAAGATAGCAGTATGCTTGCCGCCCCGTCAAAGTTTATCGACTTCTTTGATAACTATTTCACCGCCGCAATTAGGGCATTTTTCTACAGAGTTCATTCGTAATTTCTCCTAGGCAAATACTGCTTCTACGGCTTTCGGCAATGCGATGGGTACGAAATATGCGACTGGATACAAATAATCTTCACCTGATTCATCAATAACTCGGATAAATTGATGTTCCCCAGCGCGAATATCCGGTATTATTTGGTAGATTTTTCGCACTTCTAAGGATGCTTGATAGTCTTGATTGTTAATGCAAACTACAAATTGTGTTTCTAAGTTATGGGGATTCATGACTCCTCCTATAAAATATATTTGATTTTAATTTCTTTTTTTCCAATGCCGTGTGCTTCGTACCAATGTAGCTCAGCTTCGCAGGCTGTACCATCAGTAAGGATAATTGTTGCAATTCCTTTGAGTTTTCTCCAACGTCCATTACCATAATTTTTATGCAAACGTTCCACTTCCCGAATTGAGTTGCCAACTGCTATTGTTTCAATATTAGTAATGTTTCCGATAATTTGAAAGTTCATTCGACATCAAACATGATGTTAACAATTAGTATCACTGGTAGGCTTTTAGCCCAGTCCGGTGAATGCCAGGTATACGAAACGTAGAAGTAGCGAGGTTTCGTGGTTCAAGCTTTGGTTATTATAACCTTCACGAAACTCTGTAACCCTTAGATGTTACACTCTACAAGTCTCGACGCGAGAGAAGAGAGATTCCCTCCTCCACACACACCCCCCCCACACACTCCCAACCCACCCAATCTCGCCCCCACTGGGAGGTGCCCCCTATGTGCTTTGGTGTTGAATTTTAATTCGTTGTAGTACAACCATTTGTTATTCACACGCCAACCTATTCGATCGCCAAAAGCGTCCCAAATTTCCTGATCGTATTCTCTGCTTCCTCCCAGACTTTGATAGATGCGTTTCTGCACCGAAAAGCCGAAACGTCCGTTACTGTATTTTACCCAAAGTTGGTCAATAGTTCGTAAGTCTTCACAGGGGAATCGATCGATATCTTCAGCCCTCAGCCAGCCATCCCCCGCTCTCCCCGCTACTTCCAGCATTTTTATTGCCGTTTCCCCATCCGCCTCTTGCCATTTTCCGCTAGCCAACAGCCGATCGAGGTTGCGATAATTGACTCCTTTTGCTGAAATCAAATTTATACGTTGTGGCTGTGGCTGCGGGCTAGGAATATTTTGTTTGGGGCGCCAAAGGGTTCCTATCCATTGTAGAATTGGTGGCGGTGGCTGCGGGCTAGGAATCGTTGGTGAAACACCCCCTCTTTGTCCCCAATTGCCAATGGTGGCTTGTGGAAGCATAGCCAACCATTTTTCCACCGACTGAGGGCGCTTTGTCGCATCCATTTCCATCCCTTTCATAATTGCCTGATGCACCGCATCGCTAATATTAGGATTAATCTGAAACGGCGGCTTTAAAGGATGATTTAAAGCCCTCATAAATGCAGCAGTTGGTGGTGTTTTCGTTAGCAGATAGTATAGCGTTGCCGCCAGAGCATAAACATCTGTGTACTCAGCAAATCTGCCCATTTCCCCGTACTGTTCGGGAGGCGCAAAACCATGTGTTAACCCAAAAGTCATTTGTTGAGTGCGATCTGGAATAAAACCCCGCGCTAAACCAAAATCAATCAAAACTGCATCTTGATTGTCACGCACCATAATGTTTTGTGGCTTGATATCCCTATGGAGTAAACCTTTTTCGTGAACTATTATTACGGCTTCTCCTGCTTGGCAGATGTAGTTTAAAGCTTCAGTTTCTGACAAAATACCGCGCCTTTCCACCCATTTCCACAAATCTTCTCCTGCCACATATTCCATCGCAATGCAAGGCAAATTACCATGATCGAAATAGTTGTCTATTTGCACAATATTGGGATGCCTGCACACAGATAGCTTTACCGCCTCATCCCGGAATCTGTCCCGATACCGGGCAAAATTTGGATCTCTCAATAATTCATCTTTCAGCGTTTTGATGACAACCCGCTGCCTGTTTTGCGCCTTCTGCGCTAGGTACGTGACCCCAAAGCCACCCTCACCTAACTTGCCTTCAATGATATACCGATCGCCATTTAACCGCTGCCCCGGCGTCCAAACCATTCTCCTCACCGCCAACCAATATTAATTTTTATCTCGGCCTAGCCTGTATTTTAACTGTATTTTCTAAGTTCGGTTTAGTTCCACGGGCCCAACTTCAGTTCGCCTTCCCGGTGATGGTTGGCTTTTAGTTCGATCGCCCTTTTCCCACATAATTCGATCGACAAATTCGCAGCAATCTCATTAAGAATCATAAATCCCAAAACCTCATTGTCCAAACAGACCCTTTCTGTGCAAACCTAAAAAACAGCAGACACAATTTTATAAACTCTAATTACAGAACCCTAGCAACCAGTTATGCAAACTCTGCCGAACCCCACTAAAACCCTCACCACCGAACCAACCTTCGACACCACCATCAAACGCCGCAAAACCCGGCCCGTCAAAGTCGGTAGCGTGACGATCGGCGGCGGCAACCCCGTCGTCGTACAATCGATGATTAACGAAGACACCCTCGACATCGACGGTTCAGTCGCCGGAATTCGGCGCTTGCACGAGATAGGCTGCGAAATCGTCCGCGTCACCGTGCCCAGCATGGCCCACGCCAAAGCTTTAGCCGAAATCAAGCAAAAACTGCACGCCACCTATCAACCCGTGCCCCTCGTGGCCGATGTCCACCACAACGGCATGAAAATTGCCCTGGAAGTCGCCAAACACGTAGACAAAGTGAGAATCAATCCCGGACTTTACGTGTTCGAGAAGCCGAAAGCCGACAGAACCGAATACACCGACGCCGAATTCGCGGAAATTGGCGAAAAAATCCGCGAAACCCTGGAACCTCTGGTGATTTCCCTGCGCGACCAAGGCAAAGCTTTGCGAATCGGCGTCAATCACGGTTCCCTCGCCGAACGGATGCTGTTTACCTACGGCGACACGCCCGAAGGCATGGTGGAATCGGCCCTGGAATTTATCAAAATTTGCGAATCCCTCGACTTCCGAAATATCGTACTTTCCCTGAAAGCCTCCCGCGCGCCCGTGATGGTTGCTGCTTACCGCTTGATGGTGCACCGGATGGACGAACTCGGCATGGATTACCCGCTGCATTTGGGCGTCACGGAAGCAGGAGACGGCGAATACGGCCGCATCAAATCCACCGCAGGCCTCGCACCTTTGTTAACTGACGGTATCGGTGACACCATCCGCGTCTCGCTGACAGAGGCCCCAGAAAAGGAGATTCCCGTTTGCTACAGCATTCTGCAAGCCTTGGGACTGCGGAAAACGATGGTTGAGTATGTCGCTTGTCCTTCCTGCGGTCGCACTTTGTTTAATTTAGAGGAAGTGTTACACCAAGTGAGAGAGGCGACCAAGCATCTCACGGGTTTGGATATAGCAGTAATGGGCTGTATTGTCAATGGCCCGGGAGAAATGGCTGATGCTGATTACGGCTACGTCGGGAAGCAACCGGGTTATATTTCGCTGTACCGGGGCCGGGAAGAAATTAAGAAAGTGCCGGAAGACCGAGGGGTGGCAGAATTGATAGACTTGATTAAATCGGACGATCGCTGGGTCGATCCTTAATAGCTGTCGTTAGCGCAGCCCTCGGAGAGGATCGTCCCTAATGCGTGTTTTTAAACCCGGAGATCCCCCCTAACCCCCCTTAGTAAGGGGGGGACAAGAGCGCTCAAAGTCCTTGTTAAGGGGGGACAATAACGCTCAAAGTCCCCCTTCTTAAGGGGGATTTAGGGGGATCGAGACTTTGATACAAACGAAAGAGATAGAGGGTTTCAGTCTTAAGTTGACACCGCAGAACTCGGCAAAGTGGAATAATATATGTACGCCAAACGCGAGCCGGCCTTGCCTGTGTTAGATTGAGCGTAATTATTCTGAACTCTTTTCCTCCCGCGCGTCAGACAAATGGTTATAACAAAACGAGGGCTTGTTCTAAGTGCAGCAGCAGTGGTACTCACTGCTGTAACTCTTGCGAACACTGGTTGCAGTTCTAAATCTCTGGCTTCTTTTCGGGGAAGCCCTAAAGAGTTGGTTGATGAAGTTTGGCAAATTATTGACAAAAGTTATGTAGATGGCACTTTTAACCAGGTTGACTGGAAAGCGGTGCGGAATGATTATTTGAACCGGACTTATACCAGCGACGAGGAAGCTTACAAAGCAATTCGGGAAATGCTGAAGAAGCTGGACGATCCTTATACGCGGTTTATGGACCCTCAAGAGTTCAGAAATATGCAGGTTGACACTTCTGGGGAACTGACAGGAGTTGGGATTCAGTTGACTCAAGATGAGGAAACCAAAAAGTTGGTGGTGATTTCGCCGATCGAAGATACCCCTGCTTTTACTGCTGGTATTCTGGCAAAAGATATTATTACTAAGATTGACGGCAAGAGCACCGAAGGCATGGATACGAATCAAGCGGTAAGTTTGATTCGCGGCCAGGTGAATACTGAAGTGACGCTGACTATTTTGCGGGGAAGCAAGGAATTAGAATTTAAGCTGAAACGCGCTAAAATTGAAATTCATCCTGTGCGGCAGTCGGTGCAGAAAACTCCCATCGGAGAAGTCGGCTATATTCGCTTAAATCAGTTCAGTGCGAATGCTGCATCGGAAATGCGATCGGCAATTAAGGAGTTGGAACAGAAAAAGGTAACGGGCTATATTTTAGACTTGCGTTCCAATCCCGGCGGGTTGCTGTACGGAAGTATTGAAATTGCTCGGATGTGGCTCAAAGAAGGTACGATCGTCTCGACGGTCGATCGAGTCGGTGAAGCGGATAAACAAACGGCAAATAAGGCAGAGCTCACAGACAAACCGCTAGTTGTACTGGTAGACGGCGGTTCCGCAAGTGCTAGCGAGATTCTATCCGGTGCTTTGCAAGACAACAAACGCGCGGTTTTGGTGGGAACAAAGACGTTTGGTAAAGGTTTAGTTCAGTCAGTACGCGGCGTGGGAAATGGTGCCGGTTTGGCGGTGACAATTGCCAAGTATTTTACTCCCAACGGCACTGATATCAACCACGCCGGGATTGAACCGGATTTTAAGGTAGAACTCACCGACGCTCAAAAACAGGAATTGAGGCGCGATCGCGATAAAATTGCTACGACGGCCGATCCCCAGTACGCGAAAGCTATGGAAGTTTTGACACAGCAAGTTACTGGTAAAACAGGGAACAATAAGGCGGAGTCGAAACCGAATGCAGCGCCCCCTAAACCGAATGCGGCGCAAGCAAAACCGAGTGCAGCACCTTCTAAATCTAAATAGAAAACCTGTATAGGGTTTCAGTGAAAAAAAAGCATTCGGGGGAAGATTTACGGCTAAAAGCCAAGATTGTAAACTCGAATGCTTCGCTATTTTTTGCAATCCGTCCTTGCGAGTCATCTCAAATCCGGTAGCATCGTCGGACGTAAAATCCAGTCAACAGTAAACCATCAGGGACGGTGCCACCAGAATCGATCTAATTAATCTCTGTTTATCTGCCCTCATCTGCGGTTAAAAAAAGATAATTTCTGAACCGCAGATGACAATGGATTGACGCTGATTCACGCAGATGAATAGAAGAGAAATATGAAGAATTCCGAGGCTAACAGATTTGAGATCCGGTTAGCTTTCGCGATTCAGACGAAAGTAATAGTAATTCGTCATTGCGGCTGGCATTTGCCGGCGCGAATTAATCCGATGCGGCGGGCGATGGCATCTTCGGGCGAATCGTAAGGGCCCCACTTTTCAATAATACTGGGGTTTTGTTCTTCAAGTTGCGCGATCCTCTGCGAGGGCTCCGCCAACGGCAAAATTTCGCAATTACCCGCAGGACGTTTGACAATATAAAATTTTGGTGTTTCTGTCATAGCTAAATTCGTCAAAGAAAAGCTGGATACTAACTAGGCAATTGGCTCATTATATCAAATAGCGAAACGGCAATGCCGTGTCCCAAGTGTGTCTTAGCATTAAACTCGCCGTCCTACAGTAGTTGAAACCCCTCCCCGACTGCGGATTTAACCGCCTGCAACTAATAAGAATTAAAAAAAACTAACACTTTGGGAAGATGCCACAATATTTATCTATGATAAAAATATAGACATTTGTCTAAACAGTGCATTAAACCCTTTCTGAAGTGGCGAAATATTCTAATCAATACCAAAAAACCATGCAATTTCTACCCAAAACAATCCCCGAAATTCAACCAGAAATCATATCAGTTAAAGAATCACCGCCAGAACTTGTTACTTTCGATGTCGGCGGGATGAAATGTGCCGGCTGCGCGAAAGCTGTGGAACGCCAACTCATGCAATATTCAGGCGTAATTTCAGCTTGCGTTAACTTAGCCGTAGAAGTCGCGACGGTTGAGTGTCAACCGGGGACTGTCGATGCAGAAGCTTTAGCGAAAAAGTTGACTGATAATGGATTTCCCTCTCAGTCTCGTTCAGGTGAAAATCAGCAGGAAGCAGAAGCGACAACAATTGAACGGCGACGGCAAGAAATTCGACAGCAAATCAAGCAATTGACGATCGCCCTAATCCTAATTATTTTATCCGGTTTAGGTCACGTACTCGGCACAAAAGCCCCAATTCTCAGCAATATTTGGTTTCACTGGGGACTCGCCACCCTAGCTTTGCTGCTACCGGGCCGTTCGATTATTGTTGACGGGTGCCGCAGTTTGTGGCGAAATGCGCCCAACATGAATACTTTGGTAGCTTTAGGCGCTGTCACAGCTTACACCGCTAGCAACGCGGCGCTGCTGTTTCCACGGATGGGATGGGAATGTTTTTTTGACGAACCGGTGATGCTGCTGGGCTTTATTTTGTTGGGCAAAACTCTCGAACAGCAAGCCAGACGCCGCGCTGCATCAGCTTTACAAGCTTTAATCGCATTGCAGCCGGCAAAAGCCCGCTTAGTTGATTTTAAACTTTCGAGTTTAGATTTGCGCTCGGAAGAATTGCCTTTAAACTCGACATCAGAGGTCTACGATCCACAATACATTGAAATTCCCGCCGATCGCGTCCGAGTCGGAGAATGGCTGCAAGTTTTGCCCGGAGAAAAAATACCAGTAGACGGCGAAATTTGCGAAGGTAAAACAACCATAGATGAGTCGATGCTGACTGGTGAATCGCTGCCGGTTTTGAAGCAGCCAGGAGATACAGTTGCGGCGGGAACTATCAATAAATCCGGGGCAGTTGTGATGCGGGCCACTCGCACCGGTAAGGAAACAACTGTAGCTCAAATGGTGGCTTTGGTGCAGGCAGCCCAAACTCGCAAAGCGCCGATTCAAAATTTAGCTGATACTGTCGCGGGATATTTTGTGTATGGGGTAATGGCGATATCGCTTTTAACTTTCCTATTTTGGTATTTTGCCGGCACTCATATTTGGCCTTCTGTGCTTTTAGGACACGGGGCAATGGATATGGGACACGGGGCAATGAATATGGGAAATGAATTGCCAATTATCCATTATCAATCGCCTTTGCTCTTAAGTTTGAAATTGGCGATCGCCGTTTTAGTCATCGCTTGTCCCTGCGCTTTGGGACTGGCTACCCCAACTGCAATTTTAGTCGGTTCTGGCATCGGGGCGGAGCGCGGACTTTTAATTCGCGGTGGTGATGTTTTAGAACGGGTGCATCAATTAGATACGGTGGTTTTTGACAAGACGGGCACTCTGACAACCGGAAATCTCACACTCACAGATTATTTGCCGATTTTCCAGAATTCGGAGTGGGATTTGAACTCAGATATTAATGTTGGTAACAAACAAGATGTTTGTTCCACAATTGAGGGAGTTTCTGGTAACAGCCAAGATGCCTGTTCCACAATTGAGGGAGTTTCTGGCAACAGGCAAGATGCCTGTTCCACAATTGACTCAAAACTGCTGCAAATTGCGGCGGCGGTGGAAAGGGGCGCTTCTCATCCCATCGCCGCAGCGATTTTGCTGGAAGCTCAACAGCAAGGTTTGCCGCTGCTAGCTGCTGAGGATTTCTGCACGGAACCTGGTTTCGGGGTTTCTGCTGTGGTGGAGGGCCGGCGGGTGTTCGCGGGGAATGCTGAGTGGATGAAGAAGCAGGGGGTCGCTGTGGCGACGGAATTGTCGGGGTCTTTGCAAGGCAAAACGGCGGTTTACGTGGCTTCTGGGGGCGTTTTGCTGGGGGTAATCGGGCTAAAAGATACTCTGAGGCCGGATGCTAAGGCGGCGGTGGAACGTTTGCGGGGCATGGGATTGCGGGTGATGATGCTGACGGGGGATACGGCGTCTGCGGCGGCGGCGACGGCGCAGCAGCTAGATTTGGCGGCGGCTGATGTTTTGGCCGAGGTGCGGCCGGAGGGGAAGGCGAGGGCGATCGCGGCTTTGCAAGCCCAAGGCTGTAAAGTGGCTGTGGTGGGAGATGGTATCAATGACGCCCCGGCTTTGGCTCAAGCTGATGTCGGTATCGGTTTGCACTGCGGTACTGATGTCGCAGTTGAGACAGCTCAAATTGTGCTGATGCGAAATGCTTTGATGGATGTTGTTGAGTCGATCGAGCTGGGGCGCGCTACTTTTAATAAGATTCGCCAAAATTTATTTTGGGCTTTTGGTTACAATACTCTGGGAATTCCGGTTGCAGCGGGTCTTTTGCTGCCTGCAACCGGAATTCTACTCAGTCCTGCGGCGGCCGGAGCATTTATGGCGTTTAGTTCTGTTAGCGTGGTTACAAATTCTTTGTTTTTGCGCCGGGGATTTCGAGCTTAAATTTATGGATGACAGATAAAAGTAGGAGGTCATTGGTCATTAGCCACAAATTAATGACTAATGACTAATGAGTGAGGACTAATGACTGATGGCTACAGTGCCATACTTTCCAAGAGTCGCCAGTTATTGTTGTTCATAATTGAACGACTAACTAGCTCGAACATTTGACGGCAGTGGTTGTTGGTTTGCAGGGGCAGTTCCTCGTTTTTAATCACGAAGTTCATGCGAACCTCTGAGTCGCTAGCCGTGTTTTTCTCAATTAGGACTTCTGCGGTGACAAGTTTGGCAATGGAAACTTGACCGGGAAGCTCGCGAGCCATGACGGAATCTCCTGTATTGTAGATAATATCAAGATTGCATGACTCTAAAATTTCAATCAGGGACTGACGGAGACGGTCGATCGGAACGGCAACGATAAAAAAACCAGTATAGCGAGCCATAGACAACTCCAGCCGTGAGGCATTTAGACTTTATTATCATACCGAACCTAGAAGAGATGAACAGAACAATATGGATTTATTTTATTCCGGTGGGAAGTTAGGGCAATGAAGGGCAAACTTATCGTGTTTGAGGGGGTTGAAGGTGCGGGTAAAACTACGCAAATGCAGCGGCTGATAGATTGGTTGCAAGCAAGTTGCTTTCTGACAGTCCGGTTGGTGGCGACTCGCGAACCGGGGGGTACTGAGTTGGGAAGGGGACTGCGACATTTGCTGCTAAAACAAGATTCGGGAGAATTGGTATGCGATCGAGCAGAATTAATGATGTATGCTGCCGATCGCGCTCAACACGTCGAAACTTTTCTCAAACCCGAGTTATCGAAGGGAACGATTGTTTTATGCGATCGCTTTACTGACTCTACGATTGCTTATCAGGGCTACGGCCGCGGTCTTAAGTTAAATTTAATTAAGCAGTTGAATGAAATTGCCACCGGCGGCTTGGAAAGCGATCTGACTTTGTGGCTGGATATTAAGGTGGAGGCGGGTTTGGCGAGGGTAAAAGCTCGGGGAGGGTGCGATCGGATCGAGCAAGCAGATTTGAAGTTTCACCGCCTTGTACAGCAAGGTTTTGCGGAGTTAGCCCAGGAAAATAAATCTCGAATTGTCCGGATCAATGGCGATCGCCCTGAATATGAAGTCGCTCAGGAAATTCAAACTATTGTAACTCGCAGGTTAGAAGCTTGGGGATATTTAAATAATACCAATTCTGAAAATTAGGGTTACATCATATCTAGAAACACTACAATGCCGTGCCCTGCTCCAGGAACTTACAACTTAACATTGTTAACTCAAAACAATTATTGAGCCGTCCATTAAACCAAAATAACCTTTTTGTATTATAGCAACCACCACCTACGCTTAAGATGTTCTTAATTGCTGACACCCTAAATTTTATTCCTTCATCCTTCTTCCTGATATCCGTTACATCCCTTACATAATCCGTTGCCGAACTTCCTTCTTCCGCAAACATGAATTATTTCACATCATTAATCGGACAAGAGCGACCAGTAGAATTGCTAACACAAGCAGTCGAGCGAAACCGAATTGCTCCTGGTTATTTATTTGTCGGCTCTAACGGCATCGGCAAAAGTTTAGCTGCTCAGTCTTTCATCGAGCTTTTATTCTCAGCCAATCTTGCCGAAACCCGATTAATAGCCTCCGTGCAAAATCGCGTAAGACAGCGAAATCACCCAGACTTGCTCTGGGTAGAACCAACTTACATGAACCAAGGTAAACGGCTTACGCCAAAGGAAGCAGAGGAAGCCGGTTTAAAGCGGAAAGCACCGCCACAAATTCGCTTAGAACAAGTTCGAGAAATCGGTGAATTTCTCAGCCGACCGCCACTAGAAGCTGGGCGTTCAGTCGTAGTTTTGGAACAAGCAGAAACAATGGGTGAGGGAGCTGCTAACGGCTTGCTGAAAACATTGGAAGAACCGGGAAAAGCGGCGCTAATTTTAATTGCTCCGACAGTGGAAGCTTTGCTGCCAACTTTGATTTCCCGCTGTCAAAAAATCCAGTTTTCTCGGCTGAATACCCAAGCAATGGCACAAGTTTTGCAGCAAGCCGGATTCGCGGAGATTTTGGATCGTCCGGAGGTACTGGGGATGGCTCAGGGCAGTCCTGGGGAGGCAATTGCTATTTGGCAGCAACTGCAATCAATGCCAGAGGATTTGCTGCAAAAGGTGAAGCAGTTACCTCAAAATCTGCGGTCTGCTTTGGAATTGGCCAAGGAAATTGATAAAACTTTAGATACTGAATCTCAGTTGTGGTTAATCGATTATTTACAGCACTGTTACTGGCAACAATTTTTGGCAGGGAGAATTAGTCGATCGCCCTTAGAGCCCTTGGAGAAAGCACGACAATATTTGCTAAACTACGTACAGCCGCGATTAGTTTGGGAATGCACGCTAATGGGAATATGTCAAGCATAATTTAGTGCCGAGTTTTATCCCAATACGATGAGTAACACGATGGAAAAAGCCACATTTGCCGCCGGTTGTTTTTGGGGAGTTGAACACAAGTTTCGCGCCGTTGCAGGTGTCGTCTCGACTGCTGCGGGCTATACAGGAGGTCACTGGCCTAATCCTTGCTACCTGGATGTTTGTGCTAGAGTGACCGGTCACGCTGAATCTGTGCTGGTAGAGTACGATCGATCGCAGGTGAGTTACGAAGCACTGCTAGATGTATTCTGGAACTGTCACGATCCTACCCAAATCAATCGCCAAGGCCCCGACAGAGGCGAACAGTACAGGTCTGTAATTTTTTATCACAATTGGGAACAAGAAAAAGCCGCTCGCGCCTCCAAACAAAAATTGCAAACTTCCGGTAAATACGACAAAGATATTGCCACTGAAATCAAACCTGCTGCTGAATTTTATATGGCAGAGGATTACCACCAGCAATATATTGAGAAGAAGCGAAATCTGTCAAACTTTATTAGTTAAAAAATAGGCAGACGCGACCAAGAATAAAAGATATTAGGGGCGGCTAAGGCAATAATATATACGAGCGACAGTTTATTATTAATGCAAAACCCGGTCTCCCCCAAGCCATGTTTATTTCCACCTACTCAGTAATAAATCATTAGTGATGAGATAGTGTTTGGTAGGGGCAAGCCCCCCGTGGTAAGCCTATGCTATATGCGAGACCAATTTCAGCTTTGATAATTGCTAAAAGAATATAGATTCGGGTTAGGAATGCCAGTGTGAGGAGGATTGATAGCGTTTTAAACAGATTGTTACGCAAGTCATAATATTATAAAAATGCTGTAGTAGTTGGGGACGTAAGACCCAACTATTTTGCAATAAATCCTAAATGAAGATTGGGAGTTTATGTTTCAATTCTCTTGAGTTAATACCACTTTTCGCATCTATAATTGTAGTCATTAGTCAGCGATTATTAGTCATTAGTCGGATGACAGGGGGAAAAGGGAAGAATATCTACTTTTGCAGTCTTGCCTGTTTATTTGCTAAGCTATAGGTGGCGCTCTGTCATCAATAAACCTTAGATTTATGCACAGGTTATTAACTGGGAAACTGCGAATAGAGTATTTAACAATACCAATCGCTAATCTTCCAGCAAATCTATCCGGTACTAAAATTGTACAGCTTACTGACTTTCACTATGACGGGGTTCGGCTGTCGGAATGGTTGCTAGAAAAGGCGATTGCTGCAGCTAATGAAGCTGAACCCGACATGATTTTTTTAACCGGTGACTTTATTACCTACGATCCCGCACCTATTTACACCTTAGTGGAGCGATTGAAAAACTTGCACAGTCGGGTGGGAATTTACGCGGTTTTGGGCAATCACGACCACTATTGGCCGGGGGCAAAGAAAGAGGTTGCTAATGCTTTAAATAGCGTCGGGATTCGGGTTTTGTACAACGAAGCAATCTATCCCTTGGGGCCCCAATTGGCTTTAGTTGGGCTAGCAGATTTTTGGTCGGGCGATTTTGCGCCTAAACCTGTAATGGCATCAATAAATCCCGCCATTTCTCGGATTGTATTGTCTCACAATCCTGATACTGCTGAAAAGCTGCAAAATTGGCGGATTGATTTACAGTTGTCTGGGCACACTCACGGCGGTCAAATTGTTATTCCTGGTATCGGCCCTTTGTACGCTTGGGTGAGAAAAATTGGCTATTTGATTCCTAAACGAATCCGAAAGTTCATTCCTTATCTTTCGGCTTGCGATCGAGTAGTTACTCACTGGGAATGGGCTAGCGGTTTGCATCAGGTTGGGAGTAATTTGCTGTACGTGAATCGGGGTTTGGGAACTTATTCGCCGGGAAGGCTATTTTGTCCCCCAGAGGTGACAGTAATTACTTTGGTTTGTCAAGATATGTAAGGGCGGGTTTAGGGTGCACACTTTCCCGATAATAGACAGGAAGAAGGAAGAGGGAAGTTCGGCAACGGATTTTTTAACGGATGTAACGGATGTAATGGATGTCAGTCCGATGGAAGAGAGAAGAGGGATTTTTGTACAATGTCTATTATTTTTAATTTGCTTCTCCAAAGCGATAGCCTCTGCCGTAGACTGTTTGGATTAGCACAGATTCACCCGGTGCTTCTATTTTGCGCCGCAGCAGGCGAATTTGAGCGGCTAATACATTGCTGCTGGGTTTTTCGGTTTCAGTCCATAAATACTGGTGTATTTGTTCGTGTGTTAGCAATTGACCGGGGTGGCGCATTAAGTATTCTAATAACTGACATTCTTTTTCTGATAAATCAATTGTGCGATCGCCCCGATAAGCTAATTGATTGTCGTAGTCTAGCTGTAAATCTGCAACTTGCAGCCGCCCGACAACAACCTCGGCATCAAAAGTAGGAGGCCGCCGCAGCAATGCGCGGACTCTGGCTAGCAATTCTCGCAGTTCAAAAGGTTTGACTAAATAGTCGTCTGCACCGGCGTCGAGTCCTTGTACGCGATCGTCTACGGTATCTTTGGCGGTGAGAAATAGCACTGGCGTATTCCGTCCTTGCGATCGCAACTTCTGGCAAATTGCCAGTCCGGTTTGTCTCGGCAGCATCCAATCCAAAATTAGCAAATCGTAATTTCCCTGCATTGCTAAATTGCTGCCACTTGCTCCGTCAAATGCCACATCAACTGTATAACCTTCGCGGGTTAAGACTCGACTCAAAGGGTCAGTTAACTCAACTTCATCATCAACTAAAAGAATCCGCATCCTGATTTCAAATTTGAGATTTTAGGTTAAGTAAACTGATATTTCCTAGATTTTAATGTGTGGAATACTTTCCGTTTCGCTGCAAGCTGCTGCTACCCATTCCTGGATGGCAGGCAAGGCCAAAATCGCATCCGCATAAGCTTTTGCTGATGAATCTAGTTTGACTCCGTAGGTAACAAAACGCATGACAACGGGGGCAAACATAGCGTCAACAATTGTGAATTTTCCGAACAGCATATTGCCGCTTGTCCCGAATTTTTGGCGGCATTCGCGCCAAATGGTAAAGATGCGATCGATATCTGCTTCGACACCGGCAGTCATCCCTTCTCCCGGATAGCGGTTGCGGCAGTCCATCGGCATATTTTCGCGCAAATTTTGGAACCCCGCGTGCATTTCGGCGGCAATGGAACGGGCGATCGCCCGTTCCGCTACATCTGTCGGCCACAAATCATTTGCAAAGCGATCGGCAACGTATTCGCAAATTGCTAAAGATTCCCACACTTTTAAGTCGCCGTCGATTAAAACTGGCACTTTTCCCGAGGGAGAATAGCGCCGAATTTCTTCATTGGTTGTCGGCCAGTCTAAGGGGATTCTCACCTCGGCAAATTCCAGTCCAGCTTGTTTCATCGCCAGCCAAGCGCGCAGCGACCAAGAGGAATAATTTTTGTTGCCGATTACCAGAGTCAATTTGGTCATAGTTTAGCTTTCAGCTATTTGCAATCGCCAGTTAAATTCTAATTTTTAGACTTGAATACACAAAGGTGTGATACACAATGACGATCCTCTTCGAGGGCTTCGCTAACGGGCGCTCTGCCCGTTTTCTGCACCAGCCTCTGCAAGCATTTTACATTAACAGCCTCCCACCGTTCCGCGTTTTTCTGCAAACTGCGATCGGGGGGCGCGATCGAAAACGCTTGATTGCACATGGAGCGAGAAGCCTCTGTCCCTGGGAACGCTAGCCTGGTTAGCGCTCGGTACAGCTACTGTATAGTCCATTTCCTCCCGCTCTACACCACCGCCTGAGAGGATTTCATCTACTGTAATCTTTTTCAGGGAATCCGGGTCTACACTGTGAAAAATTTCGTCAAATTCTTGATGGTTTTCCATACCGACCGCCGTTTAAAAAATTGACTCAATAAAAAATTACTAAATATAATATATCCTCAAACAATGGATCGAGCAATACCCGAAATTTATTTTTCGCTCTGAACTCTATGTGTTATTCTGAGTTTGGTAAAAGCTGTTTCTGCTTAGGCCGCGATCGCCCCCTTTCCAAATTAAGAAATTTACCCTCTAAAAATTGACATGATTACTGTTGCACTTCCCAAAGGTGGATTGTTAGGAGATAGCATTCGGCTGTTTAAATCGGTTGGATTAGACTTCAGTGCTTTTCTCGATTCCTCTAACCGACAACTTCAAATTTATGACCCTACAGGCACTGCCAAAGCTTTGCTAGTAAGGACGCATGACGTACCGGTTTATGTGGAATACGGTCAAGCAGATTTGGGAATTGCTGGCTATGATGTTTTGCGGGAAAAAAAGCCGAAAGTTGCCAATTTAATTGATTTAAAATTTGGCAAGTGTCGGCTGTCGGTGGCAGTGAAAGAATCTAGTTCTTACCGACGAACGGTGGATTTGCCTCCTCACGGTAGAGTTGCTTCTAAGTTCGTACACTGTGCAAGAGAATATTTTCACAATTTGAATTTGCCGGTGGAAATTGTGCCGCTTTACGGTTCTGTGGAGTTGGGGCCGATTACGGGTATGTCTGAGGCAATTGTGGATTTGGTTTCGACTGGCAAAACTTTGCGAGAAAATGGTTTGGTGGAAATTGATGTTTTGTTTGAAAGTTCAGCTTATTTGATCGGTCATCCTCTGAGTTACCGTTTGAATGCCGGAGGTGTGAATGAGTTGATCGGGAAGTTGAGAGAGCAAGTTTTGACTGCTGTTTGATGCTAACTCCAATTAGAGTAGACTTATTGCATAAATCTTTCATTAATAGGGAAAGCACAGACGCAACGTAGATGCAATGCAGGATAGTTAGCAATTTTTGCAATAGGTCTAAACTATTGTGGGCTGGGTACGCCAGCCCGCCCTAAAAGTTAAATCTTTATGAAGTGCTACTCGCAGGTATAAAACCTAGTTTTTCCTGGCAGCGATTTATATAAAAACGGACGACTGTATCAGCAGGGTTTTGTTCGATTAGTTGCTGAAAATATCCCAAGGCGGCGACAAATCTTTCGGATTGCCATCCTTTAATTCCTTTGTCAAATAAACCCTGGGTAAGCTGCTTTGCCTCCGAGTCGGGACAGGAGGCACTCCAGATTTCGTAGATTTCAATAGCTCCCTGCTTGCCGCGCGGCGTGACTCGATCGATCCAGCGATAGTAATAATTGTTGCTGGGCAAATGGCTGTCAGCAGCAGTCGCCCCAGAAGTAGAAATAATACTCTGCTGTGTTTCCCCTTCTAAGTCGCACTTTAATAATAGACTTTCTTTTGAGTGGGAGTTGGAACTTATGCCATTTAGAAATTCTCTCGCATGAACAATGGCATTTTCGCTAACAATAATTTGGCAACCGTATATTTTAGTTAAATTTTCTAACCGAGAAGCTGTATTTACCACATCGCCGATGACTGTAGAGTCCATGCGGCGATCGGAACCTAAAGTGCCGATCATGCCGATACCTGTGTTAATTCCTGTACCAATATTGACTGGAGATTCTAAATTGTATTTGTGGCGACTGGCATTAAATTCTTGCAAAGTTTCTTGCATTGCTACTGCGGCTTCTATCGCATCCATGGCGTGAGAATGGGGCTTGTCAAATACTGCCATGATTGCATCGCCTAGGTATTTGTCAATAAACCCGCTGTGAGAGGTTATGCACTCGTTCATTTTAGTAAAAAAAGCGTTCAACCATTCAAAAGTCTCGCGAGCTTGTTGAGATTCGGCGATCGTAGTAAACCCGCGAATGTCACAGAATAAAACAGTCAGCTCTTCTTCTGTGGCATTGCCCAACTGAATAGATTCTATTCCTTGCGGCGCAATTCGCTCGAGAATTTGCTCTGGCACAAATAGCTGAAATTTTTCTGAAAGATATTCGTTGGCTTCCCAAGCTGCGGCGATTTGGCGTTTGCTTTGCTCTTTTACCTGCTGGTTGAATTGGGAAGATACAGCTTGCGCTCGCATTTGACTCAACTGCAAAATATTTTCCACTTTTGCCAGAAGCAAGCGACTGTTAAAAGGCTTTGTCAAATAATCATCGGCCATCATTTCTAACCCTTTGATGCGAGAGGTATCGTCATCGAGGGCAGTTAAAAAAATCACCGGTACAGTTTGCAATGCCGTATCCTTCCGCAGGATCTCGCACACATCAAAACCGTCCATCTCCGGCATCATAATATCTAGTAAAATTAAATCGGGTCGAGAGGCGCGGGCAAGGGAGAGCGCTTCATGACCAGATAGCGCTGATACTGTAGCGTATCCTTTCATGAGCAATAACTCTTCCAGTAAAATCAGATTAGCTGGCTCGTCATCAACCAACATGATGCAGGGCGACTTGTTTGACATGGAATATGATCTAATATATTGAATTTAGCTCGGGAGTTGCGCGTGGAGAAGCTCGAAAACTGGTTGATGCGTATATTTCTCGTTACTAAACTCGATATTTTTCGTAGGAACCGGCTTTCGGAGGCAAGTGCGGGCAAGTCATATACATATTTATCTACTCTTGAGTTTAACCTTTGTTGTTATCAATTATCCTAAATGGCAGTGCTGGAACTGCAAATAATTATTGTTAGCCCAGAAAAGAACGGACAGTAGCGATCGTCAAATTCAGATCCAGCGGCTTACTCAAATAACCACAAGCGCCAGCTTCCAAACATCGATCGCGATCGCCAGGCATCGCCATCGCCGTCACCGCAATCATCGGTACTGACTCCCAGACAGGATCTGCTTTAACTCGGCGCATCAACTCAAAGCCATCAACATCCGGTAACTGAATGTCCATCAAAATCAAATCCGGCAGCAACTCCGGGGCCGCAGAGGCGGCGAGAATACGATCGGCCATCGCCTTCCCATCCGCGAGTATCTCTACCCCATACCCCTCCAATTCCATCACCTCAGAAATTAACATTTGGTTAAAAGGCTGGTCTTCGACAACCAAAATCCGCTTCCTGGCAATTGGTAAAGCAATCGCAGAAGCAGGAACTAACTTCGTATCCAAAGCACAAGAAGCAAAGTTTCCCAACTGTTGACGCATCTCCGTTAAAGGCAGCCAAACCCGGAAAAGACTTCCCCGATCGCAAACAGATTGAAAAGAAACAGTTCCCCCGTGCAATTCTGCCAATCGCTTAGTCAAAGCCAAACCCAAACCTGTACCTTCGTGCCTCCGAGTCAGGGAAGAATCCACCTGTTGAAAAGGTCTAAATAACAAGTGCCAGCGGTCTTGAGGAATGCCGATGCCGGAGTCTTTCACCTCAAAACAAAAATAAGGAGTGCTGGCATTTACAGGAGAACAATCCGGTCGGTAGTCGCCGTCTATTTCGCTGCCGTAGGCCAGACGCCCGCTGAGTTTAACTTGTCCCTGTTCGGGGGTAAATTTGATGGCATTGGAAAGTAAATTAATCACAATTTGTCGCACTCGCCGTTCGTCGAGCCAAACTTTAGTAATACGGTTGTCGAGTTCTAAAGACAAACCGATTCGCTTTTTGTCTGCCCGCGGTTGCATCATTTTCAGGCAGTCTGTCGCGAGTTCTTGAACGCGAACAGGCTGTAAGTTTAGTTCTACTTTACCCGCTTCTATTTTAGAAAGATCGAGAATATCGTTGATTAGCTGCAATAAGTGCTGACCGCTTTTTTCGATCAGTTCTACATAGTTGATTTGTCGATCGCTCAACTGTCCGGCTGTTTGCCGCAGCAGCAAGTCAGAAAAGCCCAGAATGCTGTTCAGAGGCGTCCGCAATTCGTGGGACATCGAGGCTAAAAACTCAGATTTCAACTGAGAAGAATACTCTAATTGTTCGTTAACTTGGCGCAGGTTTTCTTGTGTCTGAGCCCGCTCGATCGCCGCCCCCAGAGTCCGGCAAGCAGCCTCCAGCACTTCTTGGTTGAGGGCGGTTTGCAGTTTTTTGACGTTGCGGGACTCCAGCGTCAGTACGCCGATAATTGTACCGTCGGTGGCTGCGATCGGAAAAATGCCCAGTTGTCCAATTCCCGGATGCCGAAATTCCGGCACGGCATTGGGATGTTGGGCATAATCCTCGACAAACACAGGTTTACCAGTTTTCACCACTTCCCACAGCAAACCGATGCCGTAGGGAATACCTTGGTCGAGCAATTCTTGCATTCCTGCGACTACTGGTTCCCCGTAAGTAGCCAAAAATTGACTAGAAACTTGGTTGCAAATCCCCGACGCTTGGCGATCGTTTCCCTTGCCGTTAATCACCTTGACATCTCCGAAAGCTGCATTCATTGCCTCTACTAAATAGGTGAGGGCAAACTGACCTATTTCTTGCAAACTGTCAGACTTCTGCAGGCGTTCGGTTAAACCTAAAAGAAAGCTCAGCCGCCTGACTTCTGCGTTCAAGCTAGCTTGGGAGTTTCGGTATACCGTAACGTCTCGAAAGGTAAACAGCCGTCCGCCGCTGTTGGTAATCGTGGCGCACACCTCCAAACAAACGGCATTGGATTGCTCGAAATAAAATGATAAGCTTTCATGCTTAGATGTTTCGAGTGCTTGCTGGAAGTCTTGCCACTGTTGAACAGATAAGTAACCCCGATCGACAATTTCCGCAAACAGCAAGTGGCACTTCGGCTTTGTTTCCAGCCATTCTGGGGACAGTTCCCACATTCCGGCCAATTTTTTGTTAAACAAAACTAAGCAGTCAGACGAGTCGAACAGAGCGATCGCATTGTCTACTTGGTTGAGAATCAGTTCTTGGTCTGCCCTCAACTGGTGCAAGTCTCTCTCCATTTTCTCTGTGTGTGTAGCTCTTAGTTTCGTTGTCATAACTTTCTAGGGATATGGCAAGAGTTATTTTATAACCCCTTACTTAATGTGACATAATTTTAGGTTTTTGGGCAGTGAGGGGGATCGATCGGCCTTGTGATCTGAGACACTTGCTGGTTTCCGATGGCGATTGGAACCCGCTTTGAATTGCGTCGGCTACATTGCTTAACCATCAGGCAATAAGGAGGGAAATCCTTATGACAGAAGCAGATTTTTTTAATAACAATGCTGTCGAAGTTGATGGCATCTGGCTTAAACTATTGTGTCCAACCCTGTGCTAAATTGACCCATCATAATAAAAACTAATTCCGGCGATAAGAAATCAGCATATAGCAATCCTAAATAATTGGTGAATTTCTTACTCGATCCCAGCGGGTTCTGGGAGGGTTGGGGTGAGGCAAAAAAAATACGACTCCTGCAAGGATTGCTATATGTCAAATGCCATCATGACCTTACCCTTAATTTTTATTAGCAATAACTTGGTTATTTGAATTAACTGCTCAAGCAAGTGTTGGATTCAAAAACATAGGGATAAGGCGCGCCTGGAGCAACCGGAGACAGTGATATCAGTTTCAAAAAAGCAACTATATGCCCGTGATCCCAACCCATACACAATCAGTTATTACCAATAATTTAATCTAAAATTGTGCGACCGATCCCTCACACCGAAATCGAAAATCTACAATGGTATGAGTTATTACGATCGCGCTTAATTGTAAGGCGCGCAGTTCGCACCCTACAAATGTGAGTTAGAGCGCAAGTATTGTTCATGTTTCTAATGCTTCTTAGGATTTTTCGGAAAAGGAATGCCCAAACTTTCGTGAAAAACAAGCTGAGTTTTATAAGTCAAGCGCCGGTTAACTTGTTTGATAATTTTTTCCAAAAGCGCATCGCCAGTTTTTTCTATCAAAGGCTGAGACATCGATCGAATAAACTTGGGAAAACAAACCCCCACAGCCAAATCCAGCTTCCACGTAGCGCTGGTAATCGCAGGCGGCAGCTTAGCACGTTCCGAGCTCGGCCAATCGGCGGCAAACTCCTGAGACGGTATCTCCACTAGCTTCATTGCCGATCGAAAATCCACTTCATACCCAGGCGAGGTATAATCCGGAACCGGAATAGTCTTAATTAAATAGCAGCCTTCAGCGTCCGGCGGCAGCAACTCTAAACCAATTCTCGCTTCAACACGGTAGCCGAAAGCCCCAAAACGCCCTATTAATAAATCGTAGCCGTTTTCGCCAAGCGGCTGGGCCTTCATCGGCGAAGCGCACTGGCAAAACCAAGTCTTGTGGTTGTTCAAATGCTTCGCCACCGTCTCCGCATCGGCGTACATCTCCATGCTGTCTTCAAAATGCGTGTGAAACCAAATCGGCTCAACTTCCTCTCCTGCATCCGCGCTTCCACTTTCGGGCTGTCGGAAACTCGCATCTGAGTAGTAATTTTCGTCAGAAGCTTCAACAGTTTGATATTCAGCGGAATCCTGCTTCATCGTATGCTCTCCTGTTATACACGCCAATCAATCTGGTTGGGGATGTGTTAAGGAAGTTTCCTCCCTACAATTGAGAAATTGATAGTAACAAAACTTACCCTAGTTCAGCATAACTCGACTTATGAAAGCATTTGTAGCAGGAGCCACAGGTCAGACAGGCCGCCGCATCGTCGCAGAATTGGTCAAGCGAGGTATTCCCGTGCGCGCCTTAGTCCGAAATCTAGACACAGCTAGACAAATTTTACCACCGGAGGCTGAGTTAGTGACCGGGGATGTATTAAATGCGACTTCCCTGGGCGATGCCATCGGCGATAGTACGGTATTGCTGTGCGCGACAGGGGCGGCCCCTGGTTTGGACCCGACAGCGCCTTACAAGGTGGATTTTGAGGGTACTAAAAATTTGGTGGATGCAGCTAAGGCTAAGGGCATTGAGCATTTTGTGCTTGTGACTTCTCTGTGCGTCTCTCAGTTTTTTCACCCGCTGAATTTGTTTTGGCTGATTTTGGTTTGGAAAAAGCAAGCCGAGGAATATTTGCAAAAAAGCGGCTTGACTTATACGATCGTCCGTCCCGGCGGTCTGAAAAATGAGGATAATTCAGATGCGATCGTCATGACTGGTGCGGACAAAATGTTTGAGAGCAGCATTCCCCGCACTAAGGTAGCCCAAGTGTGCGTGGAGGCGCTGTTTCAGCCGACTTCTCGCAACAAGGTTGTGGAAATTGTGGCGAAGTCGGAGGCTCCGCAAAAGAGTTTTGAGGAGTTGTTTGCCAGTGTGATTTGATTGAATTAGCCTCGCTTGGGTTCGGTGCGTCAATCGATTTTAGATTTTAGATTTTAGATTTTAGATTGAAGCATTGACCCCACCGATAAATTCGGGGGCTCCTTTATCGGATACAGGTTTTTTATTTCTGGACGGATGAATCCGGGGGCTTGTATCCTGGATGCTTTCGGTCAGACAAAAAACCATTTGATTTGGGTCTGAGATGTTGCACCATTCTCAATAACAGGCAAGATGCCTGTTACACAAAAAGTGCATTTTCTTGTGGGGCGGGCATCCTGCCCGCCCAAAAAAGGCTTATCGAGAATGGTGCAAGATGTGATTTGGGTCAAAGATTGGGGCTGACGCACCCTACAACAATTTTCCGATCGCCAAATCTGGCAAAATCTTAATAGTTTTACGATTCGCCGTTAAATTTTCCCTCTCTCAGCATGAAAACTCTCAAGTGGCCAGCTTGGTTCCCCTATCCGATTTCGTGGTTAAGGGCATTTGCTCTCGCTCAGAGTTTTAGTTTTTTCCTTCGCAGGGGTATTCCTTTTGTCAGCGACGATATCGGCTTTCTGACTCTACTGCTGGCGGCTTGGCTGATTCAGTTGCCTGTGTTTTTTGTGTTTCACTTGTTCGCCGTCAAGATCTTAAATCCCTTACTAATTATGCTGCCGGGGCGCTTTCGCGTTGCGCGCAAGTTCAAGCGCAGGCACACTGGTATTCGATCGCACTTGCGAGAAGGCTTGAATGCTGTTGTCGTGATTTTTTTTGCATTTAATCTGTCGCTGTTGGTGCAACTTGCGATTTTTTATTGGCCGGCGCGATCGATCGATCCCGCCCAGTTATTAACAGGAATATCTACTCTGACAAATGTTGCCATAGCCGGTGAATTAGATTTCTGGCTGAGCAAATTGGCGGGGGTTTTATCGAGTTTAACGCTGTTAGCGGCCCCCCTATATCAATACGATTTTCGAGTGCGCCGGATGCGGGTGGCTCGAAAATTAGCCGAAATTTCGGAAATGGAAATGACTTGGCTAGAAGCTGAGAAATTGGGCCGTCGAAAAAGAGGTTTGCTAAGGCAATCGGAGATTCAAATCCTCGGATTTATACTTTTAATTGGCGCGGTGATTGGCGGCGGTGTTTTTTTGGTTGACAGTTTGCGGGGAAATCAGCAGTTGTCGCAGTCGGCAAGCGAGGTGAGAAAATTGCCGCCGCTGGCTATGAAAACCGGAGATCCTTACATTCGGGCGCTGATGCGAACTATTTCTGCTAGCGAGTCGAATGTTGCTCGACCTTATCACGTGGTTTACGGTGGAAAATACGTATTAGATTTGAGCCGCCATCCTGACTGGTGCGTGAAAATTGTTAATGGGCCGAATCGGGGTAAGTGTACTACGGCAGCGGGCAGGTATCAATTTCTGACTACGACTTGGAAGGAGAAGGCTAAGCGCTATCAGGCCCGTCATGCTAATTTTTTATTCTGGGAAGATTACAGTTTTGAACCAGAAGATCAGGATGCTGTGGTTTATGCTTGGTTGAGCGATCGCAAGTTTTGGAAAGCTGATATTCCTGAGATGTTGCGGCAGGAAAGATTAACCGACGTGTTGCGGATGCTTTCGGGAACTTGGACGAGTTTGGGATATGGAATTGAGAACAATTCTATGAGTTCTCGTTTGCCGAAAGTCTACCGGGAAATGCTGCGGGAAGAATTGGAAAATTCTGGTTCTTAAGGAGTTAAATGTTGACGGTTGACTGTTGACTGTTAACTGTTAACGCCGGTTATTGGTTATTAACCAGCCAAAGCTATTAAGAAATAACCACTAAAAAGTAACGAATAACTAACCCTTCAAGTTTGGTAAAAATGCTGTCAAACATTTGTACAATTCTAATCCAGGTCCAGCTTGCAGCGGATAAAGCCTGTCGAAATTAATGGGGTTTCCCGGTGCTAATTTCCACTCGGTTTTCTGTGCTGTTTTTGGGGAAATTTCGATCGCTACCGTGATGTTAATAATGTTGTTCTGCTGGGGGATTCCCCGGAAGCAGTAACTTTTGCCCGTGCGTTTGTCTGAATCGCTGCCGGTGATGTATCTGTCTTGTTTCCGAAATTGGATTTCTCTGAAAGGTCGATCGATCGCAAAGGAGTCTCGGTAGCGGTAGTCTCCGTCGCGCAAGCTTTCGACAGTCGGCCTGATTTGACTTATAAGTGTTGCTGCACTAAGAGTTAGCATCATTGATCCGGGTTCCTCTTGTGAAATCGGTGATTTTGCTTTTCCTGCGTGGTGTCTATGTCGTTGTGGGCGATCGGCTCAAACAAACGTGCGGCGTGTAACCAATTAATAAAAGTTGTTAAGCTGTTTAAGTTGATCCCTAGCTATCGTGAATAATTATTTCATAGTTTTATCTCTGTCACCTATCTGAGTAATAATAGAAACATACAGCAAGCCGTGAGAAAATTTACGGGCATATTTTAGGGATTAATTGACGATACTTAGAGGATACTGCTATGTTTTGCGTGACGGGAGAAACAAATAATTTAGGGCGGGTTGAAACCGGAAATTCCCAACGGCGAGGATCTTTAACCTCTGCGTCTAAAAGTACCCGTATTCTCCGATCGCGAGTTTACAAAGATGAGGCTTTGGTGTCTGCTACCCTTGCGGGACTGCCAAGTCTTTTGGCATCCCTCGAAAGCTTTCGCGATCAGTAGAACTTGGCATTTTCTATTGCTATATATGGTACATGGAGATTTGTGATAGTGGCTGTCAACCAAGCACGGGATGTTTTGATTGCACCTACCATCTTCCTCGATTTGAGTAGAGTTTTTCTGTACTAAACTCTTCCGGGACGCTGAAACCTGGTTGTTTATACAAAAACATTTTTACAGCCCTTTGTCATGGTATGAAAAATGGTATAAAAACCAGGTTTCTTGGTTTGTGTCCGTAAGTCTTGTGTTAACAAAATTTATTTGTTAGTGTCATCGGGTGCGATCGATGCCTCTACCTCTTGGGATGAACGGCTTAACATAGAGTCGTGCAGGTGTTCGTTGTGCTGCCTTTCTTGAGCCATTAATTCTCGGGCTTTTTCTTCAGCAATTCCCTCGCCATGTGTTTCTAGCTCGTGGGAGGAACGGTTGAGCATAGATTCGTGCAAGTGTTCGCTATGCTGCCTTTCTCGTGCAATTAGTTGTCTAGCTTTTTCTTCCGCGTTCATGAGAAATTTCTCCTATTGCTGGTTAGAAGCGATTCTTATATTAAGATGCCACAATTTGAGGGTAAATGTAGCAAGATTAACATAAAATTTTACAAAAAAATGTATAAAAAAAATGTATAAAAAAAATTGAGTTTGCTGGCCGTGGGTATAGAGAGCCGTGGTTGCCGAGCTAATTATTGCCAGACGCCGGAAAAAATATTCTTGACTGCGATCGCAATTCGATTTAAGTCTTCCTTGAGCAGCGGTGGCCAAGAAACTCCTCTGCGGAGTCCTGCTTCAAATTGCTGCAAACCTTCTACTGACAGTAAATGCAGTGCCGAGATTAATTGTCGATCGAGCATTGGAGATTCTTGCAGCCCGTCAAACAATATTTTTAAAGCTAATAAAATCGATGTCACCTGTCCGGGTACGGGCGGTTGACCTTGTTTGAGACGCATCAGGAAGGCGTCGGGATTTTTCTTGGTTTCCAGAGCGGTTCCTTGGTCGATCAGAAAACTGCGGGCTGTTTTGTAATCCATTTGACGTGCGATCGATCTCCTGCAATTAATTAGCTGGCATTATATCACTTTTTGTCTCCCTCAATTTGGTAATATATTTCCATACAGGCTAAACTACAGCTACTGGTGAAATCCGCCCACCAGCACGCTACAGCTACTGATAGAGGCGTAGCATTCATCCCACAGTCGCCTCGATCGAAGTGAAACGGACAGGGAAAAATCAAACAATGGCAAAACACCAAGGAAATAGCAGACAATCCAAGATTTATCGCTACTTGTGGCTGCTTTTTTTATGTCTGAGCTTTCTGTTAGTTCCGCTCATCAAAAAAATCGCTGCCGACACGCCATTCCCCCCACCCGCTCCTATTGCAAATAATGCTACTTTTGGAGCGAGGATTCAAAGGACGATGGGGCTACTTGCGGCTAGCACTCCAACAGACCGCCGCCAAGTACGCATCCTATTCTACGGTCAATCCATCACTCAGCAAGATTGGTGGAAAGATGTAGTGAAGGATTTGAGACAGCGATTTCCCTATGCAGATTTGATTGTGGAAAATCGGGGAATCGGAGGATTTGACGCCCCGATTTTAATCCGTCCCAGCGAACACGATTTGTATCCTTTTTATCCAGACTTGCTAATTTTTCACGTCTACGGAGGCGGTGAAGATTACGAAGCCATAGTTGCCAATGTCCGCAGCCGGACTGCTAGCGAAATACTCTTGCATTCAGACCACATCCAGTGGCTGCCGACAGGCAACAGCGACGATCCAGAAGAAGTCAAAAAATACGAATGGCACAACACTCATTCTACTAAATGGCTGCCTGAGTTAGCCGATAAATACGGCTGCGAAATCGCTGAAATTCGCGAACCTTGGCGCAGGTATTTGAAAGACCATCGCTTGCAACCACAACAGCTATTGAGCGACAGCGTTCACCTCAACGATTGGGGAAATTTTCTCCTAGCTGCTCTCATAAAACCGCATCTGCGATACAAACCAAATTCTCCTCAACCGCCGCAGGATTTAGTGAAAACCTATACGGTTGGCAGCGATGTTAAGTGGCAAGATGGCAAGTTGCTTTTAGAATTTGAAGGAAATAGAATAGATGCGATTGCCGATAAAACCTTCAACGGCAAGGCAATGTCTGCTAGAATTGCGATCGACGGCAAAAAACCTTCAGAATTTCCTGAACTTTACAGTATCACCAGACCTAGCGCTAGTGCTGGCGTTCCTTGGCCGGCAATCATCCAAGTATCCAGCCAAAAACCGCTAATCGTCGAAGATTGGAAAGCCGTAATTACTGAAATTAACAGCGACGCCAGCAAGTTTAAATTTGACGTTGTAGGTTCTAAAACAGGTTACGACGGCAGCGGTACAAACGACGAAATGTTTGTCTCAAACTCTGGCCGCGTCGTGATTGAACCGAGAAACTGGTGGCTTAAAAATTCTTATGAATACTCTAAAAAACCCACGCCTAAAGGCTTTGAGATTTCCTGGCAGGTGCGACCAATGTTTGTTGATTCATACGTTCCTCCACAAATTGCAGATTCAAGCCGCGAGTATTCTACAACATTGGCTCAGAATTTGAGCAACTCCAAACACACCCTTGAAATCGTCCCCGAAACAGATAGGGAAGTTCCAATCGAGGCAATTCGAGTGTATCGCCCTCCTTTCTCCAATCTAAAATCTCAAGTTGAGAGTTTTAAACCGCAGATATCAGCGGATGAACGCTGATAAAATTGCATCAGCGTTTATTTGCGTTCATCTGCGGTTTAAAAAATCTTCATGTTAATTTTTTTATAGCAATCGCCTTGGTGGCGCAGGGCGTTGATGATTGTTCAAACCCTTAATATTCAAGCATCTTGACTCCTGACTCCTGCTATAATCGCCAAGATTATCAAGTTCTAGGAATCCCCAACTCCTGAGACATCAACAGCGATAAACATAAATCCGCCATAAAAATCAACACCCAAGAAGTTACCACCGCCGCCGTGGCAGCTTGGCCTACTCCTTTCCCTCCGCCCACCGTCGTCAATCCCCAACCGCAACCGACAAGGGCAATTATCAACCCAAAAATAAAACTTTTAATCGCCACAGTTACTAAATCCCAAGGCGCCAAAAAAGTCCGCACTGATTCCAAAAATACCGACGGTTCCAAATTATAAAAATTAACCGCTACCAATAGCCCGCCCAAAATCCCCACCGCTACCGCAAAAATTGTTAAAATCGGCAGCATGATGCAGCAAGCTATCACCCTCGGCACTACTAAATAATCAACCGGATTTGTTCTTAACATATACAGGGCGTCTATTTGTTCTGTCACCTGCATTTCTCCTATCTCCGCCGCAAAGGCCGAACCTACTTGTCCCGCCACCACGCCCCCCGTTAAAAGTGGTGCTAGTTCCCCACAAAATGCCACAGCAAAAGGACCTCCCACCGCCTCAACCGCCCCAAAGCGAACCAATTCTCGGGCAGATTGAAAGGTAAAAATCATGCCCCCAAACAAGGCTATTAGCAGCACGGATCGGAAAGAATCCAGGCCTACTGTTACTAAATGTTCCATGATTTTGCGGTGGTCAATTTTGCCTTGGAGTATGCGTAGCAGCACTTGGCCACCCAGGAACAACGTCACCAAAAAACGCTGAAACCACCTGTTATTGAAGGTTTCATCTAAATGTCGATCGTGCTTTTCTTGGTGTTTTTTAACCAATGACTGAGGACTCGCGATTAATTGCAAACAGGGCGAAGCACTGCCACCTACGGATTTTTGGCAATCCTACAGCAATTATTGCACGATTTGTCAACATATATTTTCAGTCTGCCTGCCCTGCGGTTAGTTCGCTATACCATTTTAGACTTTAGATTGGCAGTGATTGATTCTGCGGTAATCATCACTCATTTCCCAATCTAAAATCTCAAATCTAAAACCCTAGGACTACTCCGCAAGTAATAAGTCGATAAACTTATCCAACTCTTCATTATTCTTGTCGGCTTGATCCTTGCCAATTCTCAGCAGGTCTGATATTTTCTCTTCCGAGGCATCATCAATGGGCAGCGTTTGTTCGTGGCTCAAATCTGGAGTAATTCTTAAATATTGATTCGGTCTTTCAACCGCATCATAAATTTGAAGTAGTTGATAATTTACAGTTTCCGCAACTCCCGTCATCATGATATTAATTAAAGGCTCAACCCACTCAACTTGACCCCAATTTTTTACTTCTTCGTAGGGGAATTTTTTCTGAGCTTGTCCCGTTCCGAGTGATAAAATTACCATATCTTGTGCTGTTGGGCCTTTGTCGGGGCGAGCGTCGGGAATTCGGAATTTATTCCTAACTTCTGCATAGGCACAAAGTGCGGGATTGTTTGCGAATACTCCCCCGTCAATTAAAGCGTAGGATTCGTTGCTCAAAGAGTAGATTTTGGGAAGTTCAAAATAAGATGGAGCGGCAGATGTGGCTCTGGCGATATCTCTAATAAAATAGTCTTCTGCTGGAGATTGTTGAGCATCTATTTTATCGAAAAAGTGAGCTTTTCTTCTTTCGACATCGTAGCTGGAAATTAAACACGGTTTCAGCAGTTGGCTGAGTTGGCAATCTCTAAAATTTTCCAAAAATAATTTTTCTAAACGATCGCTCGCATATTTCTCATCTATTAAACCGTCTATCGATCTGAGTTTTTGCCAAAATGAACTCTTAAAAACGTCGCGGCCGCTCTTAATCGAAAAATTAACAGCGTCTTGGGCCGACCACCGAGGCCGGGTGGGATTTTCGGCATCGGGACACAAATAGATGCAAGTTAAAATTCCTCCCGCACTTGTTCCCGCGATTAAATCAAAATAGTCAGCTATTCTCGCCTCTGGGTTGCCGCTTTTTTGTTGCAGCTTTGACTCAACGCTAACTAAAATTTGCGCGGGGATAATCCCTCTAATTCCGCCTCCATCTAAGGATAAAATTCTCGTATATTTAGCCGCCATAATTGTTGTCTATTCCCGACGTTTGCTCGTTTCCTAATTTCAAATCCCTAAGCCTCGGAATTTATGCACCGCTCAATCTCAAATCCAAAATCTTTAATCTAAATTTAATTGGCGGGCTGCGATCGTATAGCGAAAAATGTATTCTACAATTTCTACGTAATTGTAGGCAGCGGCTGGCGAGTCTGCCCAGACTGTGATGCCGTGATCGCGAATTAATAAAGCGGGTACAGAGGACCTACAAGTGGCAAAGAATTCGCAAATTTCCTTGGCTATCTTAGGGACTTCTAAATAATTTGTAAAGAGGGGTATCGACACTTGCGGGTTTTCCTCCCACACCCCCAAACCTTTCACCATTTCGATCGGGGGCAAAGGCACTGCATCTCCTGCTGTTAGCCGAGAAACTAAATTTGCCTCGATGGAGTGGACGTGATAGCAAGCTTTAGCGTTTGGAAAACAATTGTAAACGGCTAAATGAATACTGGCTTCTGCCGAAGGGCGGCTGTCGGCAACAGGTTGCTCGACAATTGCGCCGTCTGAGTTCATTCTGATAAAATCTTGTTCAGTTAATTGCCCTTTCGCGCGGCCACTAGCAGTAATCCAAAAACTGCCATCTGGTAAGCGGGCTGAAAGATTGCCAGCAGTCCCAACCATCCAACCGCGATCGTAAAAATGTTTGGCGGCTGCAATTAAATCCGATCTCAAATCGCCTCTCATTTTTTATAAATCCTCAGTTTTTGATCTACTTTTTACGTTAATACTGACATTTTGTACTATTTTCAAAAACGGGCAAGATGCCTGTTCCACAAAAAGTAGTTTTTTTGCGGGTTGAACACTTTTTCGCCCGCCGGTGAAAGGCTTATTGACATTAGTAGTCGGGGGCTTATGTAAACCTAGGCTGGATACTGCCCACTTTACCAATACGCATATAGCCTTTGTTGAAAAAAGCTATAGTTTCAATTCCATTTCTGGGACAGACTTTCCAAGATATCAAAAAAATTATCCCATTTAGTATAGGGCTTTTGCTGTTCGTCTAGATACTCGGCAAGCCGATCGCGCGCAAACACCGACGAAGCCTGCAAAGCCATATTAAAATCCGTCAGCGAATCTCCAATCGCCACCTGTTCTTCGGCCGGGTGCTGCGCCATCACCCGCACCTTAGCCACCAATTCCTCATCTCCTTCCAACTCAGAATTGACTTGCAACCGAGGGCCACTAGCGTCCACATCCACAGCGTAAATAACGCTCGCCCGGTTTACCAAATCGCCCATTACCGTCTCTACCATAATCCGAAGACCCCCGGACACGATCGCAAAATCTACCTTTTTATCGTCCAAAAAATCTAGCAATTCCAACAATCCCGGCCGCATCAGCCTTCCCCTAGAAAATTCTACAATTTCCCCGTAACATTCAGAGGGAATAGACTCTAGTAACTGCCGCACTCCCGATCGCAAACTCAGCCTTCTAGCGTATATTTCAGGCATTAGTTGAGACGACAATTCCGGTGCGAAATGCTTGAGCATTGCCACAAAAGTTTCTTCAACGGTTATCGTACCGTCAAAGTCGCAGAAAACCACCCGTTGCTGATTGTTCGAGATTGAATATTTTTGCTTGTCATCGGTCATTGTCAGTCGCACCTTTCGAGAACGGGAAAAGTTTACACAATTCATCGTACACTGTCGAGCGATCGAGCGCGACTGCCCAAAACTAATAGTGACCAGCTGTCTGTTGGCAATTTCCCGCAGGATTTTATGCAGATTCTTCCAGAGAATCTTCATCTTCCAGGGAATCTTCATCTTCCAAGGAATCTTCCAGAGAATCTTCCAGAGAATCTTCTAAGTCCTGCTGTTGGTTTGTTGTCTTTTGGGGGTTAGACTTAGCCGGCAAACAGATTAAATTATCATCCTCAGTATTAATCAAACCTTTCGATCGCAACTTACCCATCAGCCGCGTCACCGTCACCCGCGTTGAGCCGATGGCGCTACCAATTTGAGCGTGAGTCAAGGCCCAAGGCAGGCGGTAGCCCCGAACCACATCCGGTTCGCCGTCACCTACGTAAGGTTCGCCGAACTCCTCGATCAACAAAGTGAGAAATCCCAACAGTCGGTCGATCGTCCGGCGCTGTCCCAAAGTGCTCAGCCACAGAAGTTTCCGCTGGTGCTGGTAGCGAAACGCATCCAAAATTTCCCTACGAAAGTGAGGCCAGTTATCCAAGTCATGCCAGTACATCCACACTACGTGAGTTTGATCGGCATGAGCGTAAGCTTGGAGAGTAAAAGGAGACTGAGCAACCAGTTCAAAGGGCTGGCCAGCGCCGACGAAGCCCAAAAAAGCTTCTTCTGTAGTTTTGTCAGCGGATTTTGACTTCGCCGCTGCAGCGCTAACTTGAGCGCTGCCTACGAGCCGCACAGAACCTTTCTGAACTAAATACAGCAGTCCGGGTCTTGCGGGAATCCGCTCGTCTTTGCTAAAAGTGCGACAGCGGTAGTGTTCCTGGGCCCAGTCGATAATTCGCTGCCAAGTGATAAAAGGTCGATCGATAGTCTCTAGAGGTGTGGAAGTTGATTGCATAAGTGAGGCTCTGGGATATATTTAATAGTGAGACAAACAGTTTCTGCCAGCAGTGCGATACAAAGTGAGATAACCAACCCCCGATCGAGCTTGTACGCTTCTTACCTGTGCTGACTTTTCTGTGTTTTACCGAAAAATTAAATGTAGCAAAAAATACATCAAAATGGTAGAGATCAGCAAAAAATTTGTCTGAAATAATTGTATATTTAGCCCCAAAATCGCTACAAAGCCGATTAATTCGATTTAGCCCCGTCCGGGGGAGGCGATCGACTATCCCTGACATCCGCAGTTTAACGTACAAGAAAAATGCAAGCGGTCACAGTTGATAGTTGCTTTTACGGTAGGATGAGCTGATATGGATACAGCAAAGATCTCACAGTGCCCGGAAGTTACAGTGAAGAGTTTCTTGCTTTCAATGTTCCAAAGCGCGATCGCCCAGCAGGGAACACTGGCCGAAATTCCGTTAAATCCCATAGGTGGCAGCCTTTTCAAGAACAGGCAAGATGCCTGTGAAGCGAAGAGTGAATTTGATTGTGGGGTGGGCATCCAGCCCGCCCATAACAAGCTTATTGAGAAGGGTGCAATAATTCCGTTAAATCGAAGTAAAGATAGCGCGCGGCTGCTGTACGTGTCTGCGATCGCCCTGAAATTGGCTAAAACTTGGCAGCAGACACCGCAGACAATCGCGGCCGAGTTGGCCGAAACACTCGAACCGCTGTGCTACCCAGATTTCGCCGTTAAAGTCGCGCCGACGGGAATTATTGAGTTGGAGTTGACTGATGCAGGTTTAGCCGTCTGGTTGCAGCGTTTAGCTCAAAAGAACCTGCCACTTCCAGAATCTCGAATATTATCTCCTGTTGTGTCAGCCGATCGACTGTTTCCCATTCAGTACAGCCACGCGCGCTGCTGTTCCCTGCTGCGAATGGCCCACCGCGATCGGATAATTGCGATCGCCCAGCCCGATGTCACTACAGCGCCGGAAATTTGGTCGCTGGCGAGTCCAAATCCTATCCCTTGGATTGACGAGGGCGATCGACTGCGGTTAGTGCATCCAGCAGAACGCCGTTTAATATCGCAACTGTTAACAGTGCTAGACAATTTATATCCTACTTTTGATGTAAAAAACCGCGAAAAACCTGTCAATTATTTCAAATTAGTCAATAGTTTGAGCGAAGCCTTTCAGATTTTTTACAGCCAGTGCCGAATTTGGGGAGAAGTTAAAATAGAACAGCCAAAACTCGCCCAAGCGCGATTAGGTTTAATATTTGCAACTCAATCTTTGCTGCGATTTATCCTAGAACATTTGTTTAACGTTCTTGCTCCTTTAGAACTTTGATTGGGTTCTCATTTTTAGCAACCTTTATTCATAATAAAAGGTGGGTTCCCGAAAGTAACCTTGACTTCTTCCATCTGAAAAGCTCTCTATTTTATAGGGTTCATCCTGAAGAATTCAGTAACCTACTGTCGCAGAAAAAAATATAAAAACTTAGCTATTTATATAATTAAAATTAATATTTCGGTAATTTGGGCATTCTTATTTTTTATAATTTATTTAAGTAATCTTTCTTTTGGCTTTTGATAGAAATGATTTTTAGCTTGCATCTATGGCTGTGCTCCTTAAAATACTTAACCTTATATTATACAATTAAGCTGCGTAGCAGCTCATCTATTGGCTATCCAGTATGCTCGAAACACAAGAAGAAGATTACACCTTAGTGGGAACGAATCCTCTCCCTCTTCAGGAAATCCAAGAGGATATAGCCTTACCAGAGACGGTACTTCTGACCAATCCGCCTCTAAAATTTTCCAAACCGGAAACTCGGTTAAGCCTCAGATCGCTAACTTTGGAGAGTGTCTTCGCTACGCTTTTTTACAGCATCATCGGCGGCGCGTTGCTCAGTAATTTCTTGCTGGATTTAGGGGCTGGCCCAGTCGAAATTGGTATGCTCGCCTCCATTCCTCAACTGGTAAATCTGCTCCAACCGTTCGGAGCTTATATAGGAGACCGACTGCAGAGCCGCCACTGGTATTCCATCTGGATTTTCGGACTGTCGCGACTGCTGTGGCTGATTATCGTGCCAGCTATTTGGTTGGGAGGCTCATTTCAGCTCGCTGGACATCAGCTAGTGCAGTTGACATTGGCAATCATCTGGGTAACTCAAGTCTTAGAATCTTTAGGTCGTGCTTCCTTCTTGAGCTGGTTGGCGGTTTTAGTACCTCAGCGGTTGCGCGGGCGGTATTTTGGCTTTCGCAATAGTGCTGTCAGCTTGACGAATCTCATTGGTGTGCCGTTGCTGGCTCTAGTGGTATCGAACTGGCCCGGTGGAAGGCTCCAAGGTTACAGTGCCGTCTTGGTTTTAGGAATTGTGCTTGGCATCATCAGTCTAGGTTGTCAGTTCTTTATGACCGATGTGAACCCAAAGCTTGTACACGTCACGCATTCAGATAGAGGCGAAAAATCATCCATAGGGACAATTTTTAGCTTTCTCAAGGAACCCAATTTTTTAAAGTTTTTGCTTTACTCTGCTCTATGGAGCTTTGCCGTTAACGTCAGCGCTCCCTTCTTTAACCTCTATCTGCTGGATAACCTAAGTATAGATGTCAGTGTGGTAACGCTCTACAACAGCTTAGGAGCGGGTGCTAACTTACTGCTGCTGGTTTTTTGGGGCAAACTGGCTGACCGGGTTGGGAACCGCCCGATCATGATAATAGTGGGAATCTTGGTGGCTCTGACCCCTCTGCTCTGGCTAGAAGCTGGAACGGCTCCAATTTTTATATGGGTGTGGTTCCCGCTTTTGCACATCATCGGCGGTGCCACGTGGGCGGCGATCGACCTGTGCAGTGGTAATCTGATGATGTCGGTGGCACCGCTACGCAATCAGTCGATATACTTTGCGATCGCGGCGGCGGTTCCTGGTGTCACTGGGGCAATGGGAATCACCCTTGGTGGCTTTATCGCCACTTTGACTAATCTCGGTGGCTTGCCAGGGGTGTTTGCCCTCTCAGCCGTCTTACGAGTGGCGGCTCTCCTGCCCTTGGTTTTTGTTGGCGAGCAGCGTTCTGTGTCTTTGGGTAAGTTTTGGCTGCTCTTGTTGCCACCTTGGTGGAGAAAAGTGCCAATTGAACCTGGAAACATCAGGTTTCAACCATTAATAGTTGAACAGTTTGACTCTGGGCCTGAAAGCTCAGGCGATCGCTCTTCAACTCTTGATTGATTGTAGTCCGACAATAATTCAGAAAAGAGTTGATTAACCATTTTTAAAGTGTTAAGATCCTCATATCATCTAAGATGTGACGGCTGTTAGGTCGCTTTTTTTCAGAAATATAAAGTCTGGCAATTCGGGATAAGTTTTGTATGGCATCTAATTATTTTTGGGTGCCTTCAACATTTTTTACGATGGCGATCGTTCGTCGCAGCTCGATCGCCAGTTCTCACCCTCGTCAATAGCTCCTAGAACGACGATGCTCAATTTAATCACTTGACTAGCGGCTGTTAAGGGTTCTTCCATTTCTGGCATTGTAAAATTGCGAGAGTTTTATTCAGTTTTTTGAGGATAAATCTCATGGTCACACTACCACGTGTAGCCTCACCCAGGCGTCAAATTCATCGATGAATATCCTAAGATAATACCTGCATCTAGTTTAAGGCGTTGCAGGCGAGATTTGCTTTTTTCCAGGTTTTGCGATCGGCAGCGTTACGGTAAATGTACTGCCGATGCCTTCTTCACTGATCAAAGTAATTTCGCCACCGTGCAAGTCCACGCATTTTTTAACAATGCTCAGCCCGAGTCCAGTACCGGGAATTCGACCGACATTTTTAGCCCGGTAAAATGACTCAAACAGCCGTCCTTGGTCGGCGACAGGTATGCCAATTCCTGCATCCTGTACTGAAAAAATAGCCTCGGTTTCAGTAACTTTTAATTCAAAGATTACTTCGGTATTTGGGGGAGAATACTTAATAGCATTGGACAGCAAATTGCCCAGAATGCGCCGCAGCAAGCTTACCTCCAAAGACACCATCGCCGATTGAGTGTGATTCACAAAAATCAGCGTCACCTGATCGCTTGGAGGTTTCAACTTCAGGCTGCTCTGAAATTCCCCTACCAACTCATTACAAAACTTTGCTAAGTCTAGCGGTACCAAGCAAAACCCGGCTTGTCCTGACTCAACACGGCCCAGCAGCAGAACATCGTCTAATAACTGATCGATGCCTTTGGCTGCTGCTTGAGTTTTGTCTAGCAGTTCTTGTGTTTTCTCATCTGTTAATGTCAACTTGTACTTGGTAAGAAGTTGTGTAGTGCCGATGATGAAATTCAAAGGATTGCGAACGTCATGGGCAATCATGTACAGCAAAGATGTTTTCATCTCGTTGAGTTCTTGGGCTGTTTGCAAAGTGCGATCGAGTTGGTCGTGAGACAATTTGAGAGTTAAAGACAACTGGCGCGATCGCAGCAAAATCTCCACCCGCGCTTGCAATTCTATCTTCTCAATCGGAGCGATAATCAAATCGTCAATACTTTGCCAAATAAATTGCGTTGCCATCCCTACATCCGAGCGGGATGTAATCAAAAGAAAAGGCAAGGATACCGGGTGTTCTGCCTGTTTTTGGGCGGCCACCCATTGCCAATGGCGTTTCAGGGCAAGACCGTCTATTATCCCCAGGTCAAAAGATTGATTAAATGGTAAAAAATCCTCACTATCTGTTGAGTTGGGCAGCAATACCTCATAGTAAACTGCTAGCCATTCTAATAACAAGCGGCGATTTTCTTTCTGTTCGACAAGCAATAAAATTTGACTCACGCACTTTCTCCTAGCAAGCTGTGAACAATTCCCAGCAAATCTCTAACGATCAAAGGTTTTACCAACATATTCCGAGCCCCGTGACAGAGGCTTTCGTGCTGAATGGCCGCGCTTTGTTTGGGCGAGAGTATCAGAAAAGGGATTTGGTGATTTCGCAGTTGTTCGCAGCACTCCCAAATCCGGCGGTCGAAACCAGAAATATCTACTAAAGCCATCCCGATCCTAGCAGGCTGACTGATAGCTTGTGCAACATCTTCAAAGTTATAAGCTGCGATCATCTGGTATCCTTCTTTATTAAGAAATTGTGCTAATAGTTCCAAGTTTCGCTGATTGCGGTCTACGGCTAAAATTATTGAAGTGCCAGTCATTTATCAGCTTCCTGTGAATACGGGTTATACCATTTTAGATTTTAGATTTTAGATTTTAGATTTTAGAATGGGGAGTGAGCGATTATATATGGGTTGGGAGGTCACCTAAACTTAGATTTTTTTTATCTGGTATTAGCTTACTTTTCGGCGAGCTATTACATAGGTTTTCAGTTGAGTGAAGTACAGATGCTGGGGTACAGGAAACGGCCGCGTGTCCTGTGCCCCTACTGTATTTCATAGAATTGAAAACTAAACTACGATAAAAGTCGAAAAATACACAAATTCACCAATATATTTAAGTTTTCCAGGACTTAGGCTAGTTGTGAGGTGCGCGGTGCGCCCCCTACTCATTAGTAGATTCACGACTCCAAAATTAGCTGCACTTGCCCCAAAACAGCAGGACAAACCCCGATTCAATCTTCATCCGCTCCCCCCTCAACCCACACCGGCGCCGAACTCAAAATGCCGCGCAGCCCCCGTATCGGTTTGCTGACTTTGATGCCGTAGCGAGTAATCTCAAGTTCTCGCAGAGTTCTCTCGAAATTGCTGACTCGTTTTTTAATTACTCCGATCGCCTTGCGGATTTCTGTCCTGTTGTGCAGTTGGCGTTCCATATAGCGTATAAACAGAAGATTATCCGCCAAATAGCTAATCCCGATCTCGGTCAGCCGAAAATCTCCGCTAATGGCTTCTACCTCATTAATCAAGATAACGGTGACTCCCATATTCTTCAGATACTTGCACAAAGCGTGCAAATTGTTCACCAAATCTTGCCCCTGCATCGAAAGCTGATAGCCAGAAATACTGTCAAGCATCACAATCCGCGTCTTTTCCTGCTCCACCTCCTGCCGTACCATACAGGCAAACTGATCCGGCGAGTACAGCAAAGGTTCCACGGGTATCACCGAAAGACTTCCTTGCCCAATCATCGCCCCAACCGGGATGTTAACTGATTCGCAGCGCTGCAGCAGAGTAGAAGTTGACTCCTCAAAAATGTAAACTACCGATCGCTCCCCCCTTCCTGCAGCTTCCTTCATAAACTGAATGCCCACCGTCGTTTTACCCACGCCGCTAGGCCCGCTAATCACCGTGACAGTCCCCCGTTCCAGTCCCCCGTGCAGTAGTTCGTCCATTTCTGGAACCCCAGCAGAAATCGCTTCAGCAATAAAATCCTGTTGATAGTTGTCCGGAAGCAGTCGCGGAAATACCTCCATACCAGCCTCAGTCAGGCGCAGCGAATGGCGGCCGTTGCGGAAGTTGGAGCCTCGCAGCTTGGTGACAGACAGGGTGCGCCCTTCAGGGCGCAGTTCTAAATAAATTACTCCGTCGCTGATGAATTGCAAATCGTCGTCGGGAGAACTAGATGTGCCTTCGGAGGTGAACACCACCGTCGCCCCCCCTTCCACCAAAAACCGCAGAAAAGACAGAACTTGCTTGCGAAACTGAAACTCATCCGCAGCTAAGTAGCGAAATTGAGTGATCGCGTCCAAAAACACCCGTTGTGGCTTGACAGCTTCGACTCGCTCGATAATCTTTTGTGTAGTCGGTTCTCGCTCAACCTCGGAGGGGGAGAAAATGTCATAAGTCTGAACTTCTGTAAAGAATTCTGACGATGGGCTCAAATCGAGGAACGCCATCGCTTCCATATCAAAACCGAGACTTTCGGCATTGGCCCGCAATTGCGCTTCCGGTTCTCCTAAAGTAATAAACAGGGGCGTTTCTCCCACAGCCACACCAGCAGCCAAAAAGTGAAAGCCGAGTGTAGTCTTGCCAGTACCCGGGCCACCACGCACCAGATAAGAGCGTTGAGAAATTAGGCCGCCGCCAATCACTTCGTTGAGACCGGTAATTCCCAGAGAAATTCGGTTTTGAGACATTTGTTTTTTCATGTTTTGAAGATCGGGCCCGTATTAATATTTAATGGTTTTAGGCAGTGTTTTGATAATTTTTTTTACCGGGCGTCTGATAACCTTCATGAAATCTTTTTCTACCGAAAATTACGCAAGCATACAAGAATTAGAAAGTATTGTCGGGGCTGCTGGCATCTGTCGCTGGCAAGATACAGAGCCATTTTGGCAAGAACGGGTAGAAAAAGCAGTTGCCCCGGACACGAAAATAGATTGTACCGTTTACCCGAATACTCAGGAAGAACAGGCGGCTGTTATTGCTTGGGCGCAGCAACATCGCTGTGCAGTCTTGCCTTGTGGCAGCGGCAGCAAACTTGATTGGGGCGGTTTAGTCAAGGGAGTCAAAATTGCCGCGAGCACCGCGCGTCTGAACCGGCTTGTAGAACACGCTGTGGGCGATTTAACCGTAACTGCAGAAGCGGGAATGAAGTTTGCGGATTTGCAGGAAATTTTAGCCGCAGCAGGTCAATTTTTGCCGATCGATCCGGCGTATCCGCAACAGGCCACTTTGGGCGGCATTGTCGCTACTGCTGATGCGGGTTCCTTGCGGCATCGCTATCGGGGGGTGAGAGATTTGCTGTTGGGAATTACCTTTGTGCGATCGGACGGTAAAATTGCGGTAGCCGGGGGTCGAGTTGTTAAAAATGTCGCCGGCTACGACTTGATGAAACTGCTTACTGGTGCTTACGGCACCTTGGGCGTCATTTCTCAAGTAACTTTCCGAGTTTATCCGCTGCCTGAATCATCGAGAACCGTAGTGCTGACAGGGGAAATAAATGCTTTGTCCCAAACGGCTCAAATCTTATTATCCTCTGCTTTGACACCAAGTGCCGTTGATTTGCTCTCACCTGAATTAGTTGCAAAATTAGGCTTAGGAAAGGGCACGGGATTAATCGTCAGATTTCAAAGTATCGCAGAAAGTGTTAAACAACAATCAGCCCGCTTACTGGAAGTTGCCGAAAAGTTGGGTTTGCAAGGCAGTAGCTGCTGCGAAAATGATGAGCATCAGTTATGGCAAAGATTGCCAGAAACAATGCGGGATTCTGCCACAAAGTCGGCAATTATTTGCAAAATAGGAATCCGACCGTCGGAAGCTGTAACGGCAATTAACGAATTGCCCGTACAGGACGCTTGGATTCATGCAGGCAGCGGTTTGGGGGTTTTGCGGTTTGAGACTGCGACGGCCCAAACGCTGTTGCAGGTACGCAGAGGGTGCGAAGCTAAAGGCGGTTTTCTGACTGTTTTAGCAGCGCCGACCGACATCAAGCAACAGTTAGATGTTTGGGGCTATACTGGAAGTGCGATCGATTTAATGCGCCGGATTAAACAGCAGTTTGACCCGGATAATCTTTTGAGTCCTCATCGTTTTATCAGCGGTATTTAGTTTAAAGTTTGTAGTCAGGACTTGATTCGTTCAGGACTTCTGTAAAAAGTGGTTTTACACGCTACTTATAGCGGCAAATTTCGCGCTGCAAACCTACATATAAAGGTTCAGGATAAATTCCATTAAGCTGACTAAAGTCCTTGCTACGAAGAAAAACAATTAGGTAATATATATATGCAAACTTCAGAAAAATCTCCAGTTCCCAGCGACGATTTTAAACCAGCCAAAGAAAGTAATTTTTTAGCACAAAATCCCCACTTACAAACCCTGGAAATCCCCGGTTTCGACGCCAACAATCCGCCAGATCCAAAATTAATCGATACTTGCGTACACTGCGGTTTTTGCTTGTCAACTTGTCCGAGTTATCGCGTACTCGGCAAAGAAATGGATTCCCCCAGAGGCCGCATTTATTTAATGGATGCAATTAACGAAGGCGACGCACCTTTAAACGAAGCAACCTCACAGCATTTCGATACTTGTTTGGGCTGTTTGGCCTGCGTTACAGCTTGTCCGTCGGGAGTTCAATATGACAAATTAATTTCCGCCACTCGCCACCAAGTTACTAGAAATCAGGAACGCACTTTTTCCGACAATGTAATTCGCACTCTGATTTTTAATCTCTTCCCTTATCCTCACAGATTGCGGCCTTTGCTTGTACCCCTGTTTATTTATCAAAAATTAGGACTGCCAAAACTTGTCCGCAAAACAGGTTTGCTGAAAAAAGTCTTTCCCCGCTTGGCGGCGATGGAATCAATTTTGCCGAAAGTTACTGTCGATTCTTTCCGGGATAATTTACCAGAGGTAATTCCGGCACAAGGGGAGAAACGCTATCGAGTCGGCGTGATTTTAGGCTGCGTGCAGCGGCTGTTATTTTCCCCAGTTAATGAAGCTACGGTGAGAGTTTTGACGGCTAACGGTTGCGAGGTTGTGATTCCGAAAAGTCAGGGATGCTGTGCTGCTTTGCCGGAACACCAAGGGCAAGCGGAACAGGCGAAAGCTTTGGCAAGACAAATGATTGATAGCTTTGAAAATACTGGCGTTGATTTTGTGATTATCAACGCTGCTGGGTGCGGTCATACTTTGAAAGAATACGGTCACATTTTAGCAGATGACCCGCAATATCGGGAGAAAGCTGAGAAATTTGCTGCTAATGTTAAGGACGTGCAAGAGTTTTTGGCAAGTGCGGGAATTACGGCAAAACTCAATCCTTTGATTGATGGAGATTTGACAATTGTTTATCAGGATGCTTGTCATTTGTTGCACGGGCAAAAGATTAGTTTGCAGCCGCGTCAGTTGCTGCAACAAATCCCTGGGGTGAAGTTAAAAGAACCTGTGGATGCGGCTTTGTGCTGCGGGAGTGCGGGGGTTTACAATATGCTTCAGCCGGAGATTGCTGATGAATTGGGAGTGCAAAAGGTGGAGAATTTGCTGAATACTGGCGCGGAGTTGATTGCTTCTTCTAATCCGGGTTGTTCTTTGCAGATTAAGAAGCATTTGGAGTTGCAGGGAAAGGAAGTTACTTTGATGCACCCAATTGAGCTTTTGGATTATTCGATTCGCGGGGTGAAGTTGCTGAGGAAGTAGTTTTCTAGGGCGGGCGGTGTCCGCCCTATTTTCGATGCTGAGTGAGATTTTTTTTAATGAACCGCAGAGGGCGCAGAGGGCGCAGAGGAAGAGAAGAGAGAGAGACAAAACAGAAAGAGGAATAGGTTATTGTATTGAGAAAGGTTGATCGCACTTCTCATTCTTCCCACAAGCTAAAATTTAATTCAACAGTCCCTAACCCCGGACAACAGTTATGGTAACTCAACTCAAGTCTCCTCAAAAACCTGATGTAATTTACCCCGACAGCGACGGTCTACCCATGTCTGACAATACCAAACAATTTCGCTGGATACTCATCATCCAACAAAATTTAGCGTGGCTATTTGCGGATGACCCGAATGTATTTGTCGCCGGCGATTTGCTGTGGTATCCCGTTGAAGGAGATAACAAGATTCGCGTGGGTCCGGATGTGATGGTAGTCTTCGGCAGACCGAAAGGAGATAGGGGTTGTTACAAGCAGTGGGAAGAAGAAAATATCGCACCGCAAGTAGTGTTTGAAATTCTTTCTCCCGGTAACAGGCTAACAGAAATGAATAAAAAACAGGTATTTTACGATCGCCACGGGGTAGAGGAATATTACCTGTACGACCCGGAACGCAACGATTTTAGCGGTTGGATGCGTTCACAGGGGCGTTTGGACGTAATTGATGCGATCGAAAATTGGGTCAGCCCCCGACTGGGAATTCGCTTTGATTTGTCGGGTGAAGAGTTACAAGTTTATCGCCCTGATGGCGAACCGTTTGCAAGTTATGAGGGTGTTTCTCGCAGGTTGGAACAAGCCGAACAGCGGGCAGAACAAGAACGACTGCGGGCAGAACAAGCCGAACAGCGGGCTGCTTTACTGGCAGAAAGACTGCGAGCGATGGGAATTGACCCGGAACAATTGTAAACTAGATGGGGGAAAAGAGCGATCGCACTTTTAAATTTTAGCAAAAGTGCGATCGGCACAATGACTATTTCCCCTCTTCTAACCTCAAAAAATGCACCTGTCCCGAAGCTTCCGCCACTACGATTGTCACCCCATCAGGTGCAACAGCGCACGCTTTCAAAGCACTATCTCCCCTGAAAGTAGCAATTACTTCTCGACTTAACAAATCCCAAACTTTGAGAGTATTATCGTCGGAAACAGAAATTGCCTTTGTTCCCATAGTCGCCACAGATGTTACCGCATCAGCATGACCTGTCAAAGTAAAAACTTCTTTTCTACTTGACAAATCCCAAACTTTCAAATTGTGTTCCCGCCCGCCAGAAATTGCCCATTTGCCGTCCGCTGTAACTGCGACAGCATTCACAAAACTCTCATGACCTTTGAGAGTGAAAAGTAGATTTTTGACGGCTAAATTCCATAAATTTGCCAAAATATTCTTTTCTTTCCCCAAACTCCAAACTTTCAGAGTTTGGTCGCCGGAAGCCGAAATTACCCGATTGCTGTCGGGAGTAACTGCCACCGCTTTTATCCCGTCTTCATGACCTGAAAAAGTAAAAAGTTTCTCTCCTGTTTCTAGATTCCAAACTTTAATAGTTTTGTCTGCCGAACCGGAAATCGCCATCGTTCCGTCCGCCGTCACTGCCACAGAATTTACCCAGTCTGTATGACCAGTGAAAGTAAAGATTTCTTTTCTGGTTTCTAGATCCCAAACTTTCACAGTTTTGTCGCCGGAACCCGAAACTACTCGCTTGCTATCCGGTGTTATTGCGATCGCTTTTACCCAATCTTGATGTCCCGAAATAGTAAAAATTTCCTGTCCGTTTTTGAGATTCCATCCTTTAATGCTGTTGTCTCCTGAACCGGAAATCGCTTTCGTACCGTCCGCCGTCACTGCTACAGCATTTACCCAGTCATCGTGACGTGCAAATGATACATTTTCTTTGCCTCTTTCTAAGTGCCAAACTTTGAGAGTTTTGTCAGAGGAACCAGAAACTATCCGCTTGCCGTCGGGGGTAACAGCCACAGCATTCACTGGGGCGATGTGATTGGTAAAAGTGAAAAGTTCTTCTTTTGTTTCCAGATTCCAAACTTTGAGCGTTTTGTCGCCGGAAGCTGAAATTACCCGTTTACCGTCGGGACTGACTGCCACAGCTTGAACGAAACTGCTGTGTTTTCCTAAAGTGAAAAGTTGCTTTCTTTCTGACAAACTCCAGACTTGAACAGTTCCGTCGTAACTGCCGGAAATTATTTGTTCGCCGTCGGGAGTAACTGCTACACTTTTTACCCAGTCTTCATGACCCGTGAGAGTAAAAAGTTCTTTTCCAGTTTCTAGGTTCCAGACTTTCATGCTGTTGTCTCCGGACCCGGAAATCAACCGTTTGCTATCAGGAGTTACTGCTACTGACTGGACAAAACTGCTATGACCTTTGAAGTTAAAAATTACTTCCCTAGTTGTCAAATCCCAAACTTTAATACTGCCATCCCAAGAACCTGAAATTACTCGCTTGCCGTCGGGAGTTACTGCTACTGCTTCTACGGCAAAAGTATCGCCTGTAAAGGTAAATATTTCTCTCCCAGTTTCTAAATCCCAAATTTTAATGGTATTGTCCCAAGAACCAGAAATTACTTTAGTGCCGTCGGGGGTGACAGCTACAGCATTGACGTAGGTAAGATGACCTTTGAGGGTGGAAAGTTCTTCTCCTGTTTCTAAGTGCCAAATTTTGAGATTGTGGTCGGAGGACGCAGAAATTGCCCGCTTGCCGTCGGGGGTAATTGCTACAGCTTGTACCCAGTCTGTATGTCCGGTGAGGGTACGCAGCAATCTCCCGCCGGGAGGAGTAAAGCTGGGGGTTAGCGGTCGCAGCCAGGGGGAGGTTTGGTGTTGTGCCTGTGCTAGCAGTGCTTGAATTTCTGGACTTTCAAAGCACATCAAGCGGGCTATTAGTTGGGTGGCTAGTTGGCTTTTATCTGTGGCTAGAATGTGGGCAGACAGCCGAATTGCTTCTTGGATTAATTTGAGTTGGTCGGCTTTTTGGTCTGAGATAATAATATCGGGAGTTGTTGCTAAATCGTAATCTTCTATTAGCGCCTGTACTCCCGATGCTGACAGCTTGGCTTTAATAAAATTGTAATCTGTTAGTAAGCTGTATAATTTTTCGGAGTCTGAAGTCGCTGCTAGCTGACTTGGCAGGATTCCCAGGTAGTGCCTCTGTTCTGCAGGCTGCATTTTATCCAGCCCTTGTTTAAACTCGGTCATAAATTTACGGATGTGTTTTTTAAATGTATGCGATCGCTAGCTGCACCCTACCGAAAAGCCGATCGAGAATCTTTTCTCTTGACTTAGCATGACATATTTGAATGCTATCTGCTACGGGCTTGCTGTCCTCGGTTTGGTGATGGTTCGATGAATTGCTGGTTTTTTAGTCGAAGTCTGCTTTGAGAATTTTCAAGCAGTGCGATTACAATAAATCGCCGCCAATATCATTCGACTCAGCAACGCCCAATTTACCGATCGATCGATAAAAGTTCGCATATATCGTTGTTTTTCTTAACATAGCTGGTATTTGGGCGACGATGGTCGATAGATCAACACTGTCAAAGCTAAAAAATTTCAGGTATCGCAATCCTATTTAATGTGCGAAAAAGACTTTTTATAACGAAATATGATGGCGGATGCTCTAATTTTCTGTCAAGTCGGCCGCATCAGCAAGGCAGATGTCCCCCTGGTTGGGTTTTGTACCTCAACAGTATCTGCAATCTGTTTCGCCCACAGCTCTCAGAAAGCTTTGCAGGTGCGCCCCCTTCCTCTAAAATATAGAAAAGGACTTGCACTCTTAAACCGGGTTTCTAAACAAAATCATTGGTTTGACCGCTAGGTACGCAGGAAGAAACCGGATTTCTGACTCCAGAGCGCGCAAGTCACGATCGCAAATAAAGCAGTATTGACTTTAGAGACAAATTTCATGGATGTTATCGAGTTTTTCGAGTTAAGTGCAGGCAAATGGTTTTCCCAGCGTACCGTACACAATCTCAATTCTGGCGAATTGCAGGCTGGTAAATCCGACCTCAAAATAGAAATACTGACAGCTAGCGATGCAGCAGTCGTCAAACTTTGCCAACAACACTCGATTAACCCGGCTTCAACGGGGCTAAAGGGGGTTCGGATTAGTTGGGACGGTATTCCCGATCGCGACAAAGCTAAACAAATTGGTTCTACAATATTAGCGATCGTACCAAATCCCGACAATCCAAGCGTTGGCAAAGTGTTGCAAGACAAGGGTAACGGCCGCTACGTGATGGGCGACGACGTGCTGACATTGATTACAGAATCAGACACCCTCCATGCCGAAGAAAGGCTGTGGTATCTCATGCCCAACCTGCGGCTGCGGACTAGCATTGTTAAGCAAGCTAACGGTACCGAACAAGCATCTTTTTGTTCGGAGATTCGGATGGGAGGAAGTCCGAAAACTTAACTCTCACAAACAACTATGTAATTCCCAAACATTACACCACTTCCACAAAAAAATGCAACTGTAGGCAGCTCCAAATCACGAGCTTAATCAGTCATTCCTAATTCTTTTATCGACAATCCAAAAGGATATTACACCCTATTTCTGCTTTCTCCCTTCTTTCTTCTGCCTTCTCTGGCAATCGCTTTTAACTTGGTATGAAAATCAGTGTGTTTGACAACTGGGAATGATTTTGCCACAGGTTTGTCCGCTAATTTGTGCTCGGCTTCGGCTCGATCTGCGAGGGCGGTAACAGCCACATCTTCATATACTACAAATTCTGTATTTTCTTTTGTGCGATCGTCGGCAGCAGGCAATTTTCCTGTTTCCTCTGCCTCTGTGTTCGGGACTTCTGCATGAAGCCCCACATCAAGTTGCGACTCTGACGGCCCGCGAAAATCTAACTCTGCGGCAGTTACTTCCGATTCCTGGTTCGATAAAAGTATATCTTCCGGTGGCAGTTGAGCAGCACTTTCCCCTGTTAAACTTTGAGGAAAATTATTGCATACCAAGCGTTCAAACTCGCGATTGAAATGATAGAGAGGTTGACCTATCCGATGCCACATACTCAATAGCTGTCCCACAGACACAGCCTTGTAGCGGCCTTGATAAAGGGCTTCAACCACTGCTAAACGCAGCCAATAGCCGGGATACTTGGTCAGCCATTCACCCGCCAATTTCTCGGCTTTTTTGCCACCTAGGTCAAAACCGTAGTGAACCAGCAGAGCCGCTGCTTGTGCAGATATTGCGGTCACTTCTGTCATTTGTTATTGGTTCGCTGTTATTGGTTCGCTGTTATTGGTTCGCTGTTATTGGTTCGCTGTTATTGGTTCGTTGTTATTGGTTCGTTGTTAATTGCTAATTGTTAATTGTTGGTTGCAATAACCAATAACTAATAACCAATAACTAATAATCAATAACTAATAACCAAATTGAATTAATCGGATAAACGCACGCCTCCTTCTACAGTTCGCGCGTCCCCGGAAAAAGGTTCGGGAGTCCCATTCCAGTTGAAGTCGCTAACTCTAAAAGTCAGGCTGCCGACTTGACGCTCAGGATTAAAACGCAAAATGATTGCGTAACTGCGGCGACTGTATTCTAAAGTGTAATTCGTACTGATTGTTTCCCCGCTTTCTAAATTAATAGCACTTTGAAATCCAACTCTAAACCCTCCGTAAACTTGCTGGACAAGCCCAAAAGACAGGACTCTCAAATCTACTAAGCGATCGAATAAAAACGGCGATATACCGTCGCGCCCCACCTGGGTATAAGTCACGTTAAACCCAGTGTAATCTAGGAAAGGGCGGGAGAAATGACCGAACTGCCCTTGAATGCCTACGCTGCCAGCGAGCGAATTTTGTCTGTCGCCGCTGCTGTAATAAGTACCAACTCCCCGGAGTCCCAAGGCCAGTTGCAAGAAAGGAACCACCGGCGTCCGCGTATACCTCAAACCTTGGGTGGGAGTGCGGGGCAGCGGTTCGCCCTCCCACAAGTTGAAGCCGCGGCTCAAGGCGAAGCTGACTTGGGAACGGCCCAGATCGACGCGGTTGTTTTCCCGCACTGGTTCCAGCAATTCTGGTCGATCGGTGTCAGCATTGATAAATTGATACCCAGCTTGGTAGCTGAGATTGATGCCAGTGCCTCCGAGTTGGATGACTGGGGAAGTGAGGACTGCCCCGAGGCTGCTTTGCACGGTTTGATAGCCCAGAGAACCGTTAAACAGCCGATCGCGATAACTGTATTCTGCTGCCAGAGTGTGAGTGCCGATCGACTGCCGCAGGCGCAAATTTCCCCGAAAGCTGTCTTCCGGCAAATTCGGGAAATTCTCAAAACTCAGAAATATTGCCGATCCGTCCAGGCTGGTGCGCGGGCCGAGACTAGCGCGTAACCTCGCTTTCAGCCCGTAGCTGTCGGGAGAAAACGGATTACCGCCGTGCTCTGCCACAACCCGCTGCAGGTAAATTTGGGGCGTCAGGGTCAGCCGCACCGGCCCGTTTTGCAACACCTCAAAACCGCACTCGGCATACAAACCGCCGCGGTCGCCTCCGTCGTAGCCAAAGGTCAAACACGGGCCGTTTTGCTGCCTGCTGTCAAACACTTGCCTGCGGGGATACACGGGTATTTTCACCCGGTTGTCGAACACCAAGCGGGGTTTAGTTGTGACCAATTCCTCTGCGGTGGGCGAAATCCTTCTAATCGTCGCCCTCCGGGCCCTGTATTCAAATTCCGGGGGGGAAAACGGGTCGTTAGTAAGCCGAATGTTGGTTGCTACCCTCGCGCCGTCTGGCAGCAGTTCGATGCGTTCTGCTTCAAAGCGGACGCGGTTGACCGCACCAGTAACTTGGGGGGCTGCTAGCTGTCCGCCGCCGCCGATAGTCACTGTAGCAGCGCCGGGGGATTTGACTCCGCGCAGGGGCTGCTGGCTGGTAATTCGATCGCTCAGCGGCTGTTCGAGAATCGTCCCGGCACTAATATCTGTCGGCAGTGTGGGCGTCAATTCGCTACCTGCTGCGGGCAGGAATATTTCGCCGCGTGCTTGTTCGACTGCGCCGCTGTTGAGGCCGAGATTGAACTCCATCCGCTGGCCGCGCACTACTTGTTGGCCGCGGGTATAGGCGACATTGCCGGATGCTACCACTTGGCGGGTGACTAAGTTGACGATCGCTCGATCGGCATCAATCACAGTTTGCCGGAACCGCACAACGACATTACCAACCGCCGTAACAATTTGCTGCTTGTCGTCGAATTCTTGGCTGTCAGCCTTAACTTCAATAGTATCGGCTGGAGTCACCGGAAAAGGAACCGTCCGCCCAGAAGGGGCGGTGCGGACTCCCGGCGCGGCTGGTTTAGGTTTCGGTGTCGGCGCAGCGGGTGTTCTGGGTGCGGGGGCCGGGCCTGGTGCGGGAATGTCGAACTGCTGTTGCCCGCTGGGTGCTGGTTCCGGGGCGGGTTCTGGAACGGGAATCTCCGCAGGTTCGGGAGAGTTATCTTCTAACTGCCGGCCTTGGGCTTGATACCAACTTTCCTGCTTTCCGACAACATTCTTCTCCTGTTGTTTCTGCGCCTCTGCGGTTCGTTTTCGATTGCGAATGGCAATAGCATTTTCTACCGAACCCAATTGGTAAGCCGTAAACGAGGAATCTTTTGGAGTTTCCGCAGTTTGGGGTTCTACCACAGGAGCCCGACGCTGAAATCCCACCACTGCCTCGCCGCTTTCCACTGCTGCTAGGGGGTCGGCGATTGCTGGAGGCTGGTCGGTGGCTGGGGTAGTGCCGAGGAGTGTGGCTGCGGCTGCTGCTGGGGCTGGTGTGGGTTGTGGCTGAACGGTATCTGGGCTTGGTTCCGGTATTTCTGCGGGGTTGCTGCGGGTGTCTCCATCGCCGGCCGCCACAGTGAGGGCGACTTTCTTTGGCTTTGCGATGTAGATGATGGCAGAGGGTTCTGGCGGCGGTACCGGATAGGGCATAGTTACAACAGGTAAGTCATCCGATTTTAGATTTTAGATTTTAGATTTTATAGGGTGCAAATTATTGAAAATTTTTGCATCTAAAAGGCAACTGTTTAGAGATTAATCTGACATCTAAAATTTGCAGTGGTTTTGGCGCGCCGGAATATGGCTGCTTTGAGAACTTGCTTCCGCCACAAGATAACCTCGCTGCTGGTGCGAGGTCAAGTTTTGTTCGACTAATTTTTGCGAGTTTGCGGGCTAGCTGGGGGGCTGCGGTGACGCGCCCCTACTCTGCGGCCGAGATAACTTGTTTATTCCATGTCTCTGCGGTTGGGGTTCCGGGCTGGGTCATTGGACAAAAATCCAAATATGAACAGGGAAACAAAAAATAAAACAACTACATTAACTACGATTTTGAGGGTTAGCACTGTGGGAGTCTCCAAAGATGGCATAATACTGAGCTGATTTGCTGCTGTTGCAGCAACTTTTTTATCATAAGCTAAAGATTAGTCAATTTTATCTTTGCTTTTGAGGATTTTTGGCAAGTTGATTTTTGCCCAATTCCAGAGTTGCTCGGCGATGTTTTCTAGCCGCAGCATAACTCGATCGAGCCATTCGAGCACTTGTTCTAGGGGGTGCTTAATGTATCCCATCGATTCTGCTTTTGTTTCTAAGTATTCGCCCTCCGGTGGGACGCCTGCGCTGGGATTTTTAGGTTCAGCAGCAGCGCGGTTTGCGGGGGTTGCGGGGGTGTATCTGCTAGTTTGCGCGGTGATTGCTGCTGGGGATTGGTGGTTTTGTGCGGTGTTCGGGTTTGTGTTTTTTGGCACTTGGGTTTCCGGCGCGCGCCCTGGGGTTGATTCTGCTGCGAGTGCAGAGCTATTTTTTTGAGTAACTGCTAAATCAGATAAATCAGATGCTGTTTGGGGTTGACTTGTTGGGCTTTTTGCCAGCAAGCTCTGTTTTAGCTGCCCGAGCAGGCGGTGAAGTGCTTCGGGGTAAGGGGATATTGAGACTGCGGTCGATCGACCTTCGGGCAATTCTCCTACTTCTGCAATTTCCTGCTTGACTTTTTGGCTAGCTTGTGCTATGACGCTTTGAGCTTTTGCCTCTGGTTCGGAACTGCCGTCGATTAAATGTTGCGGTGCTGCTTCCCCGAATAAGTCTTGCCAGTTCAGCCACGGTCGATCGACCTCTGGGCTATTTTGTGTGTTTTCTAGTTCTTGTCGCTGTTTCAAATAATACTGAATTGCGACTGATTTCTCCGTATTATCACTTGCTGCCGTTTCTTTGCCCAAAAGGTGGTCTACTGACGACCAAATCATTTGTTCTATGTTGCGAGCGTATTTTTCGAGGATGTCGCGGGCTGACAATTCTACATTGGCGTCTGTGCCGGATGTATTAAGTTTGACTCCGGGGGCTTCTGTGGGTGCGGCGGTTGTTTTTGCCGATGGCGGCAGGGTTAATTCCTCAATGTTGACGGCGGCGCGATCGAGTAATGTAACAAAGGAGAGAGGAGTAGGGGGTCGATCGAACTTGCTGTTAAAATTAGTTTCTAGTTTTGGGGTATTGCGGTCGATCGAATTCGATGCCGCAATTGACTGCTGTGCGGTTTTTGCTTCGATCTGCGCGCGGGCTGTTTGGACTAGGATTGAATTGCGGTCGATCGATTTTTTAACTGCGAGGATTGATTCTCCAAACTGATTTCTTTTCAAAGCAACCGGGCTGGTCTGAAGCCATGCCATCAATTCCCAAAAACGACGCACCGGCGGCAACTGCGCTTTTTTGGCTGCCGACTCCAAACCGAGATTGAATTTTAATTCTTTTTGGGTAATTTCCCGCCGTTCGGGCCCGCAGTTGGCTACTTCCCAAGTTATGCGACCTTCGAGCAGTTCCTGCTGTTCGGGTGTCAAAATATCTAATATCTGATTTTCTTTTCCGACCAATACTAAAGTGCGGGCCGGGATAAAACTGGCAATTCCCTCAACTTTCGGTTGCGGTTTTAATTCAGTTTTAGCAAGCGGGTGTTCTAAGACGGAAGTGGTTTGATGCTTGGCGATTTGTCCGCTAAAATTGATTGCCGGAGGTAAATCGCTAGCAACATTTCCCTGGTTAATTAACAGCGGGAAGCTGGCTACAGTTTTCGCAGTTTGCGACGAGTTTAGTAAATTTTCGGCTAGGTGTAAAATTTCGGCGATCGAACTTTCCTCGGAAGTTTCCCCCTGATACCAATTTGGCGGCAAATCGGGATTTTCGTCCCCGCCAAATTCTTGCAGTTCCGGTAAATCTACTTTTTGACTTGATTCCCGCAACTGTCGGCCCAGCATTCGGGAACTTTGCACCAGCAAATAAGCTGGATAAAGCAGAATTTGGGTAGCGGTGAGAGTTGCTTCTTTAATTTGACGCCAAGTTCGATCGCAATTGTCAGCGACTTGACGGGACTGTTTCGATATAAAATTTAATAGTCGGCTTTGGTAGGGGCCGTAGTAACCGTTGGACATAAGTTTTATTCTTGAATTCAGATTTTTGATTCGCGCTGGAATAGCTGAATATTGCTGTAAAATCAAAGCGAGATCTTAATCGCAGCTTCAAACCCTCTGAAACCTTTATTTCTTCGCGTCCTTTGCGTCGGGGCGGTTCAATCCAATTTTTGATTAATACACAATTCCTATTTTAGCGAAATATGAGCGCTTCTGTGTCACCTGCTAGCAACAATATTTCTGCCACTGTCGAGAAGTTGCGCCGCCTCAGCCAAGTGGAGGTTCAGTCTGGTTGGAGGTACTGCGATTCTGACTCGGCTGTCTCTTCGGTAAATATTTGTAACAGCCCTGTTGCTGAACTTAACAGCAAAGGACATATTGCTTGGCCGTCTGGGAAGCAAGTTTTGTATTTAGGCCAGCAATTTGTAATTCCTGACAATTTGTACGGCTATCCTGTGGTTGGTTTGCGGTTGCTGCTGAGTTTGACTTGGTGGGCAGAAGATGCTCAAATTTTTGTCAACGGCGAGTTAGTCGGACAGGGAGATTTATTTGATTTTGCCGATCGAGTTTTGTTGAGTTCGTCGGCCAATCCCGGAGATGAATTTTTAGTGATTTTGCGGTTGGTAAGTCCGGGTCACGATAACGGTGCTTTAGTGCGATCGATTTGTTTGTACGAAGCTGCTGACTCTTGTTGTTTCGATCCGGGTTTTGTGGCTGCCGAATTAGAGATTTTGCAAAATTCGCTAACTCAAAATTTAGAAAATTTAAATTCCCAATACCTCTCCATCGAAACAATAGCAAATCGCCCCATGTTTGTCAAGGGGGAAATGCTGAAATCTGAGATTGATTTGGCGATGAGTTTGATTGATTGGTCGGCGGTGGGCGATCGCGTAAAGTTCGATCGATCGCTGTCTGTTTTGCGGCACAATTTACTGGGATATCTGCGGGCTTTTTCGGGGGATTTAGATGAAAGAACCGCAGAGGGCGCAGAGGTCGCAGAGAGAGGAAGAAGGAAAAAGGTTTTTGAGGTTGGAGAGAATAGCAATTCTACATCTATATATATAGGAGAAAGCGGCGGGCTGACATCTATGTATACAGGTAAAATCTATTTGGTGGGTCACGCTCATTTAGACTTAGCTTGGCTGTGGCCTGTCCCGGAAACTTGGGAAGCGGCAAAGCGAACTTTTGAGTCGGTATTGAAATTGCAATCGGAGTTTCCCGATTTGATTTTCTGTCATTCTACTCCCGCGCTTTATGCTTGGATGGAAAAACATCGGCCGGACTTATTTGCTGCGATTAAAAAACAGGTGGCGGCCGGTTGTTGGGAAGTTGTCGGCGGGATGTGGGTAGAACCGGATTTAAACTTGATTTCGGCTGAATCAATGGTGCGGCAAGTTTTTTACGGACAGCGTTATGCAAAAGAAAAATTTGGGGAATTGATGCGGGTGGCTTGGCTACCGGATACTTTCGGTTTTGGGTGGCAATTACCTCAGATTTTGCGGCAAGGTGGAGTTGATTATTTTGTGACGCAAAAGTTGCGGTGGAACGATACAACGGAATTTCCCTACGGTGCGTTTTGGTGGGAAGGGTTGGACGGTACTAAAATATTTAGCATGATGTCTCCTCCAATTGGTGAAGGCATAGAATCTGTAAAAATGGCAAGTTATGCTTTTGACTGGCAAGTTAAAACGGGTTTGCAAGATGCTCTGTGGTTGCCTGGGGTTGGCGACCACGGCGGTGGCCCGACTCGTGATATGTTGGAGGTGGCGAAACGCTGGAAAATGTCGCCTTTTTTCCCGAAGTTGGAGTTTGCGAAAGCGGTTGATTATTTGTCTTTGATTGAGAGTCAGTTTTTGCCTGAAGTTACGGAAAGTTCGCAGGAAATCGATGTTGCAAAACTGGATAATCAGGAGATTTTGCGGGCGCGAGAATTGTCAAACTTGTCGGCAATTTCCGCAGCTAAGTCCGAAAGCGATGTTTCAGAATCGGACAATCAGGAAAATTTGCTCGTTGTCGAAACCGTCGGGAATTTGCGGGCGCGAGAATTGTCAAACTTATCGCCAATTTCGGATGCAAATCATTCCATCTCAGAACTCAAAACTCTTCCCATTTGGAAAGACGAACTTTATTTAGAATTCCACCGGGGTTGCTACACGACTCGCGCCGACCAAAAACGCCAAAACCGCCGCTGCGAAGAATTGCTCTACCAAGCAGAGTTGCTGTCTTCGCTGGCAACAATTGGTACTGGTGCGGTTTATCCGAAATCCGAGTTAGAATCTGCTTGGAAACAGATTTTGTTTAACCAGTTTCACGATATTTTGCCCGGTTCTGCGATCGCCCAAGTTTATGCGGATGCTAATATAGCCTTTACCGAGGTCGATCGCACTTGTGGCGAAATCCTCCTAAAATCTTTGGATGCCATCTCGGCTCAAATTTCTCTGCCGAATCCTCCGCAGCCCGACGCTCAACCGATTTTGATTTTCAATACTCTCAATTGGTCGCGCTCTGAGGTTGTCGCTGTACCGCTTCCCGATGCTGCTGATTCAGCTTGGCAAATTTACGACTTGTCCCGACGGCGACTGGCTTCGCAGATTGTCAGGGGCGATCGACTCGAATCGGAATCTAAACTATTATTCTGGGCAAATAATCTCCCTGCCGTTGGCTACCAGGTGTTTTGGCTGTGTCGCCAAGACGCTCAAACTGTGGATAATGCGTCCGCGAGTCCAGAAACTGAAAAAAAGACAGAGTTATCAAAACTTACATACGGTATAGCACAAAAAAACACAGCCAGTCAAGAAACGCCTTTTGCCGCCGCACAAATGGTTTTAGAAAATGAATTTATTCGGGCAACAATAGACGGACAAACCGGGGATTTATCCAGCATTTGGGATAAAGTAAATAACCGAGAAGTCCTGAATGCAGCAGGCGGCAATCAACTGCAAGCATTTCAAGACAGCGGTCAATATTGGGATGCTTGGAACATTGACCCAAATTATGAAAAACATCAACTACCAGCGCCGATACTGAAAGATATTTCCTGGATAGCACAGGGAGAAATACGGCAGAGTTTGCGCGTAGTCCGACAAATTGGCAAATCGGAGTTTTGCCAAGATTATATAGTAGAAATAGGTTCGCCGCTGCTGAAAATCAAGACAGTGGCTGATTGGCAAGAAAAGCACGTTTTAGTAAAAGCAGCCTTTGGGTTAAATGTAGAAGCAGATTTTGCAACTTGCGAAATTCCCGGCGGTGCGATCGCACGCACAACCAAGCCGCAAACACCCGCCGAAAAAGCCAAATGGGAAGTGCCGATTTTGCGCTGGACTGATATCAGCAATGACGGTTTTGGAGTGAGTTTGCTCAACGATTGCAAATACGGTTGCGACCTTCAACCGAATCGCATTCGGCTGACTTTGCTTCGCGCCTCGACTTGGCCGGATGAACAAGCAGATGTAGCAGTTTCCAAATTTACTTGTGCAGTTTATCCCCACAGCGGAAATTGGCAGGAGGCAGGTACGGTTCGACAGGGGTACGAATTGAATTTACCACTGCTAGTAAAGGTGTTACCCAAGTTAGAGGAAAATAGCCACAAGACTCTGCCCGCAGTTGGCAAGTTTTTGGATTTGTCCGCCGAAAATTTAGTGCTGATGGCTTTCAAACAATCGGAAGACGATTCTAATGTCTGGATTTTGCGGTGTTGCGAGTGTCATGGTGAAGAGGCGAAGTTGGAATTCAAGAGCGATTTTGGTTTGGCGATTAGCCAGCCTGTCGATTTATTAGAACAACCCATAAATTTGCCTCAGAAGTCAGACGATGGGAGAAGTTTCAGAATATCACCGTGGAAAATAGCGAGTTTTGCAGTCAATTTATCCTAAATAGTCGTGGACGCATCAACTAATTATGTAAGGTAGGCAGCGTGCACCCTACCACTACCAATTGAGAATAGTACCCCATCGCAAATTTATCCAACCTTTTGAGACTTTGCGAACTTAGTGCGAACAAAATTTGCCAATCGGCGCCAATTAGCCCTCACAACTTTCTTCTGATCTATAATATGCAAAATCGCGAACGCTAAAAATGTGTACGCCAGCCAAAAATGCAAACTCCTTGCCAGATCAACTATTGCGGAATTGTGGGGAAACATATCCGGCAAAACAATTCCGAAAAATTTGACATTGTTACTTTTGTAAGAGTTAGAAAGCAAGAAACCAGCAACCGGAACTAGCAACATAAAAACGTACAAACTTGCGTGCAGAGCAAAATTTTTGTACCATTCCTTTGTAAACTTTGGCAGGCGTTTCGTATATTTTTTCCACCATACCCGCAGCAGAGTTACAATCCGCCAAGTCAGTAAAGCCATTGTCAGCACTCCTACGGATTTGTGAAAATCGTAAAGGGGGCCTCGAATAAACAATTCTCCTGGCAATCGAGCCATAGAAATACCGCCAATAAACAGCACTAAATAGCAACCTGACATTACCCAGTGTAAGGACATCAGTTGTTTGAACGCAGAATTAAGTCTGGGTTTCGCAGCGGGTTGGGTACTCACTCTTCCTTACCTCCTTAGCGTTTGCTGGACAAGATTAAGTATAAACTATCGGACTAAAGCCCGTAGCACATTGTGCATTATAAGATTTACTTAACTTACTTATTACAAATATTTATTAAGTCTAATTCACTAGACCTCTTGCCAAAAAAATATATGTTATAATTAAAGTCTTTAAATTTAATCGCCTAGAGCTAACTCATAATTGTAAATTGCTGACAACAAATTATAATGCAAACCATAACGGCGACGACGATTCCGATAACGACTCGACTAAATGAGAGAAAATTTTGAGAGTCCGATTAACGTGTTCAATTACCTATTCTTTTCAGGGCTAGAGTTAGATTATAGTTTTTTGCTAAGAGAGCAGGCTGCCCATTTTTAGGTTTATTTCTGGGAATATAACTATTCTGCCGCTCGTCCTTTATGCCTTGATAGCAACTATCTTGTAAGGTATCTGTTTCGGGATGAAAATGATTTTTTATTTTTTAAACAACCTGAAATCGTGGCAACGCCCTGTCCAAAAGCAGTGCAAATAATCTCTTTTGTTTCTAGATAGATTAATAATTTAACTTTTTATAGTCTGCTACTTTTTATTGAGTGAATAACATTTTATCTGTTTATTTTTGGGTTGTTCAATAGCTGTTTTCGTGACATCTATCACCGCGATTTTTGGATAATCATAATTTTTGAGTAATGCTTTTTTCCCCGGAATCCGGAACTTTCTTGTTTTCATTAAAGTTGATTCGATGTTAGTTACAAGCGGGCAAATAGTTGATTCAGACGCTCCCCAACTTGTCCCAATATGAAAATATGTTCGATATTCTTGCTAATATTCCAAGGGGACTAAGACTTGTTCTTGAGTTAGAATAGTGCGGCGTCCTCTTCTGTATTTATAATTTTCTAACCTGAAGTTATCTAAGGCATTAACCATTGCTTTTAAGGTGGGTATTTTGACACCAAATCTACGTTTAAATTCATGAGGTTTCAAATTTAGATAAAATTGATTTTTTATAAGTTAGTTATTGTGTAACTAAAAACAGGACTTTTTAGCATTTTATCTTGTTTATAGCAAAAATTTGTGAAAATTAAGTTAGGAGCTGGAATTTTATCGAGTAAAGCAAAAATTCTTATCTTATCATTAAATTATTTTAAGGTCTATTGTAAGAGGATTATAGGGTTATGATTATAGCCTTTTAGTACAGCCAAAAATAAGCTATGGCTAAAGTAACGAAAGTCAGTGGCAGCCCGAACCGCAAATGTTCTTTAAAAGTCAGCCGATCGCCTGATTTTCCTGCAACCTCAGCTACAATCAAATTAGCCACGGAACCCAACAAAGTTAAATTCCCCGCCAGAGTAGAACCCGCCGCCAACAACAGCCAAGCTTGTGTATCTGTTTTGACAATCACCGATTGCAGAACTAACACCGCGGGTACATTAGAAATTAAGTTAGAAAGAATAACCGTTACTCCTAACAAACTCAGCGGTGTATTAGTCAAATTAGTTAAATTGTCCAACAAACCCAGTTGTTGAGTGGCTTTAGTCACCACAAACAATCCCCCAAACATTACTAGCAAATTCCAATCGACGCCCTGCAAGAGGCGATCGGACTTGACGCGCCTAGTAATTAACAATATACTGGCAGCTATCCAGGCAGATTCTGCTAAAGGTGCTCCCGCCAAAAAAGCTACTAAAAGTCCTGCTGTCACCCACAAACTTTTTGCTAGTAAAGGCTTGAACAATCGATACCTGACTTGAGTAACCTCCGGCAAAGATTTGCAAGAACGCACTTCTGGATAAAGGAACCACAGCCAAGCTACTTGAACCAACAAACAAATTAAAGCTACTGGTGTCAGAGACCGAGCAAATTCCAAATAACTAATTCCCGAAAAAGAACCGACGAGAATATTTTGCGGATTCCCACTCACCGTCGCCACCGAACCTAAATTAGTACCTCCGGCTAAAGCCAAAAGATAAGGGATAGGATTGAGAGACAAAGAGCGAGTCAGACTCAGTGTTAAAGGAGCCAGCAAAATAGCAGTAGTGTCGTTAAGAAAAAATGCCGATAGAATGCCGCTGCCAAAAGTAACGGCTACTATAAGGCCGAAAGGAGAACGAGTAAAGCGAGTTAAAAACTCCAAAGCGAGTTGAAAAAACCCCGATGCTCCCAAAGCGGAATTAACGATCATCATTCCGAGCAAAAAAACGATCGTATTGGGGTCGATAGCCTCCCAAGCAGTTTTCAGGTCGAGTATCCCCAAAGCCACCGCAAAAGCTGACCCGATAATTGCAACCGCCGCCCGGTTCACCCGCAGCCCCGGCAAATATCCCAAACCGAATCCCAAGTAGGTCAGTCCCAATACTAGGTATTTGAGTGTTATCATATATACTTAAAATTATTGATTGCCGATTTTTTTATTGTCTAGGATGCTAAAAGTACAGACTGGGTAATTGCAGCTAAACCTGCTGGCATTGCAACTAGCGGGAAATATTGCCGAGAGACGGTCTACCCACTACAAACAAAGTGGTTGCATGGGAAAGCGAAAACCAGCACACTGGACAAGTTGTAATTTTGTTACAACTTGTAACTTTTTTCAAACAACAGGTTTAATTTAGTTTCACAAGAAAGTTAAATTCCAGAAAGTAAAATTAATTACAGTCGAGTTAAGCCAAAAGTGTTTGCTAAAAAATTTAATTCAAGCAACCCAGAAACCAACAATTCTCACTTGACCCGCACTGACGGCGAGCTCGCAGCAGCAAAACAGTCGTGCAGCAAACAAGTCGAACAGGATTGGTATAAAACTCTCTACGACAATTTTCCGGGCATTTACTTTGTTCTAGACGCTTTGGGAAGAGTTTTTTCTCTCAATCAATTCGGCGAGGCGAGACTAGCCTACAAATCGCAGGAATTAATTTGTCATTCAATTTTTAACATATTTTCCTGCCAATATCAAGGAAAAATGCAAAGTGAATTTGCCGGATTGGCACAGCAGGAAAACGGTAAGCAAACTCCAAAAGTTGCCTGTTGGGAAGGCTGCTTGACTTGCAAAGACGGCAGGATTATCTGGGTAAAAGCAACCGCGCGGGCAATGCCTGCGGTAGATTGGAAAATAGAGGAAAACACTAATGGTCGCTCGCTTGCCAATTTCCAACGGCCGGCTGTACTGTTAGTTTGCGAAGAAATTAAGGCTGCTTCGCAGTCACCCACGTCGCCCAACCAGAGAGGAAATTGGCGCAGTCCAACTTTAGCGATCGCAAAATTAGCCAAAAGTCAACTTAAAGAACGCCACAATATAGAAGAATTCATCCGTGAAGTAACAGAAACCGCTGTCAGTATTGTCAACTGCGATCGAGCCAGTATTTGGCTGTATGGCGAAGACAAGACGCAGCTTCACTGCATCGACCTTTACGAAAAAAATACTAAACTCCATTCCGTACAAATCATTATCACAGCAGCCGACTGTCCGGGATATTTTCAAGCTTTAAAATCTGCAAGTGCGATCGCTACTGTGGCAGCAGAAAATGACCCCAGAACGCGAGAACTTGTCGGTCTTTATTTACTCGATCAGGGCACGACTTCCCTGTTAAACGTACCGATTGTGCTAGCAGGTCAAAGGTTGGGAATAGTCAGCGCCGAACGCCAGGGTTCCGACGGTGATTGGACAGAAGAAGAACACGAATTTACCCAAATATTAGCAGATTTTGTATCCTCAAGTTTGTCAGCTAGCGAAAAGTTAAAATTACAAGCAATCCGGCACGAACAGCAGCAAAACTTGCTGACCCAATACTACGATCAACTAGAAGAAAGAGTAGAAAGACGCACTGCTGAACTCAAAAAAGCTAACCAAAAACTGCAAAAAGAAATAATTAAAAGAAAACAAGCAGAAGCCGAACTCCGCCTGCAGCAACAAGAACAGCAAATTATTTTTGATTCCGTGCCGGCGATGATTTGGCTCAAAGATACCGAAAGTCGCCTGCTGCGAATTAATCAAGCCGCCGCTGCATCGAGAGGTTTGCCCCCAGCTCAATTAGAAGGTAAATCTTTTTATGAAATCTATCCAGACGAAGCAGAGCAATATTATTTAGAAGATTTGGAAGTAATCAATTCTGGCGTTCCCAAGCAGGGCCAAGTCGAACTGCTACCAACAGTTTCTGGTCAAAAATGCTGGGTGCGGACAGATAAAATACCTTACCGCGATGAAACAGGTAAAGTCGCTGGTGTAATCGTGTTTGCAGTAGATATTACTGACTTAATTAAAGTCGAAAAAGAACTGCGAGAATATCGCGATCGCCTCGCAGAAAAAGTCGAAAAACGTACTGCTATGTACAGGCAAGCTATGACCGCTTTGTACTCTGCCAATACGCAACTGCAACAGCTAATTAACAACAGCTATTCGAGCGAAAATCGCAGCAGCTACTCAGCAGCGCGTTTGCTCGAATGCGAAGCTTATTTTGAAGCAGTGGCCGTGGCTGACCGCGACACAATTTTGAGCGTCAGCAGTAATTTTGCCCAACTTTTCGGTTACGAACCTGCGGAAATGGTGGGAATGAGCTTGCTGGAATTACTGTCGCCGAAATCATACAAACAGGCGCCGCAAATGATTTCTGCTGCCAGCAATACAGTCTGTGAAACTATTTTTCTTAAGCGAGATGGAACTGCTTTTCCTGCTGACGTTCGCAGCAAATTCGTATTTTGGGAAGGTCGTTTAGTACAGGTGAAAGCAGTCCGAGACCTCACAGAGCGGAAATTGACCGCAGCAGAATTAGAGCGTTCGCGGTCTTTGCTGCACGCTACCTTAGAAGCAACGGCAGACGGCATTCTCGCCGTTACTACCGCCGGAGAAATGATTAGTTATAACGAAAAGTTAGTTCAAATGTGGGGAATTTATGAAGAAGTGAGAAACTCAATGGATAGAACGGTGCGACTGGCATTTCTCACTAAGCAAGTTAAAGATCCGAGAGCTTTTTTGCAGAGAGTTAAAGAATTTTATAGTGATACGGAGTCGGAAGGTTGCGATATTCTAGAATTTAAAGACGGTCGCACTTTTGAGCGCTACACGCAGCCGATTCGAGTCGGACAAAATATTATTGGCAGGGTGTGGCGCTTCCGCGATATTACATCTCGCGAAAAGGTGACGGCAATGTTGGGAGATTCTCAAAGGCGCTTTCGGGCAATTTTTGATTCTTCTTTCCAATTTGTGAGCTTATTGAAACCGGACGGCACTCTGCTGGAAGCTAACCAAACTTCTCTGGATTTTGCGGGAATTAAGCTGCGGGATGTGGCCAATAAACCGTTTTGGCTATTGCCTTGGTGGGGAGATTCTGAGGAAGTTCAGGAACAATTGCAAGAGGCGATTTCTCGATCGGCAAGAGGTGAATTTGTCCGCTATGAAGTGGAAGTTCAAGGTGTAAATCGGACGGCAACTGTTGATTTTTCTCTCAAACCGGTGGCGGATGAAACGGGCAAAATAGTATTGTTGCTGCCGGAAGGTCGGGACATTACTAAAAGTAAGCAAGCCCAAGTCGCGCTGCGGCAACAAATAGAACGGGAACGCCTGATCGGGCAGATTCAATCGCGAATCCGTTCTTCTCTGGATCTCCAAGATATTCTCAACACTACAGTAGCGGAAGTTCGGGAGTTTTTGGCAACCGATCGCGTGCTGGTTTTCCGCTTTCGACCCGACTGGAACGGAGATGTGGTGGTGGAGTCGGTTGGAGAAGGATGGATTCCACTGAAGGGGATGGGAATTGACGATTGCTGTTTTGCCAATACTTACATCGGACAGTATTTAAAGGGCCGCATTCGCGCCATAGAGGATATTCATGCTTCTAATTTGAGCGAGTGTCACCTTAAATTTTTGGAGACTTGTCAGGTGAAGGCAAATTTGGTGGTGCCGATTGTCCAGCAGGGAATTGAACCGAGGGAAGGTAACGGTTCTTGTCAAGTGCCGAAGTTGTGGGGTTTGCTGATTGCCCACCACTGTTCGGCACCCCGCCAGTGGCAGCAGTTTGATGTGGATTTGCTGAGTCAGTTGGGTACTCAAGTTGCGATCGCGATCGAACAATCTTTACTTTACCAGCAGCTAGCGGCGGCCAACCAGCGGCTGGACGGGTTGGCGAATTTGGACAGTTTAACTCAACTAGCTAACCGCCGCCGTTTTGATGAGGTGATCAACCGAGAATGGGAGCAGTCTAGCTCTTCGGAACCGCTATCTTTGATTATGTGCGACATTGACTGTTTTAAACTTTACAACGACAATTACGGCCACCAAGCCGGGGATGCTTGTTTGCAGCAAGTAGCGCGGGTGATCGGAGATGCTTGCACGAACGCACCCGCACAACGCCTTTATTTGGCTGCTAGATACGGCGGCGAGGAATTTGGGGTAATTTTGCCAAATACGGATATGGTGGCTGCACAGGCTGTTGCTGAGGGAATCCGCAGCCGCGTCAAAGCCTTAGCAATTCCCCACATCAAGTCTGTTGTCAGCGATTGCGTGACACTCAGCATGGGGGTGGCGACGATTTTTGAAGGTCAAAACTCGCCGAAAATGCTGATTGAAGCTGCGGATAAGGCGCTTTATAGAGCTAAGTCTGGCGGGCGCGATCGAGTGGCTATTAGTGATTAGTCAGTAGTCAGGTTATTTGAGATTTGAGATTTGAGATTTGAGATTTGGGAATGACTGATGAAGCTGGTCGTTTGGAGCTTGTCTACAGTTGCATTGTTTTTTTAAACTGGCACCACAAAAAAAGCGATCGCCCTAACTGGCATAAAGTTAGTGCGATCGCGGTACTATGAATCAGCTATTTATCTATCAGACTCGGCGCGGAATATTTACGCATTTCCACCAAGATTGTTACAAGACTTCACATAAAGAGGGGAAGAGTGAGAGATGCGGAAATTTTTCCTTCTAATAACCAATAACTGATAACAGTCAACAGTCAACAGTCAACTGACAAAAGTTTTTGAAACACCTCATACATATCCTCAGCCAACTTTTTAGGATTCCACAAAGGTGCGAGATGTTCTGGCTGCTTAGATTTTATTAAATGCTCTTTCACCGCATTTCGGAAACCAGCATCGCTGCCAAACTTAACTCCCCACTGCGTGTATTCTTCCCAACTCCACGCCGCACCAACATCAAGATTTGCACTTTTCAGAAAAGCGTAACCCATGCGCGAAAGATATTGGTCGCCAGAACGAGTTACCACTGGCAAATTCGCCCACAAAGCCTCTAAATTGTGAGTCCCGCCGTTGTAAGGATAGGAATCTAAAAGCACGTCGGCTACATAATAAATAGCGCGGTGTTCTTCTTCACTTCTGGTTTGCCCTATAAACTTAATTCGACCAAAATCTACTCCCTGAATTTCGCATTCTTCGCGGTAAGTGCTGTGAATAATATCGGGGTCGCCTTGACCTTTGCGGATTAACACACTATTGGGTACTTCCTTAAGAATTGTAACTTGAGCTCGTACCATTTCGGGATTGGTTTTTCGCCCTGGCGCCACGCACAGATAAGTCATTTGATCCAAGCCAATTCCGAGAGCGTTTCTAATCGCCTCGCGATTGACAGGAATGCTTTGCAGTGCGCCAATTGCTACCGAACCAACAGGCAATCTTACTAACTGTTCTAAGTAATTTTTTTCCACACCAGGGGGATGAGTGTGTTCGTCGCAGAGAAAGTAGTGATTATCTGAAATGTAGGGCGCGTCAAATCCTAGCCAAGAAACGCAAATCCCCGCAGGATATTGATACAGCACTTCGACATTTGTTGGGACTGTCATCGAGTCTAAGTCTATCAAAACATCCAAGTTGTCTTGCGCTACTTCCGCGAAAATTTCACCGCCATCAGCAAAGCCGTTTGGATATTTTTTAGGCCAGTAAAACTTGCCCGCCATGTCTTCAAACCGCTGCGTAACTTCATCTCGGTTGAGTTTCCCGGTGACGTAAAGGTGAACGTGGGGGGTGATGTGGCTTAATTCGCGAATTAAAGCTTCACTGCACCAGCCTACTGAGTGGCGGCGGAAGTGTTTGGAAAGAAAGCCGATTTTTAAAGGACGCTGTTCTTTTGTTTGGTAATTGGCTAGGTTGCTTCTGTTAACTTGCTGGCGCTTGGGGACGGCTTTTTGGTAGTATTCTTTGGCAATGAGTCTGTAGAAACTGGCATTTTTTTCGCGGTTGTCTCGCAGGTGAGAAACTGCAAACAAGAAGATTTCGTAGAGCAGTTTTAGTTCGATTACGCTAAAGCTTTCGACCTTTTCGTAGCAGAGTTTTTCGATTTCTTCGAGTTTCTGAATTGCCTGTTTGCTTACACCTGATTGCAAGTAGGAAAAGACATAGGCTGTAGCTGACATTATTGGGGCATTTTCGCCGCAGTTTTCGCAGTATTTGTCGGCTATGCTACGGGCTCCGGCGAGGTTGGTGGAATGACTTAGCAAGTCGCACAATTGTTGGTAGGCTTCGCTAAATTTGGGGTTGCATTGGATCGCTTTTTCAAAATTGGCGATCGCCTCCAACGGCTTATCTTGTTTTTGAATGTGCCCCATCCGGCAGTAAACCTCTGCCCAATTCGGTTTTAATGCCAAAGCTTGCTGATAGCTGGCTACAGCTTCTTCGAGGCGCCCCTGCATGGAATAACAACTGCCGAGGTTAGCGTGAACTTCCGGCCAGTCGGGCTTGATTTGCAGAGTATTGCGGTAATTAGTAATTGCTTCGTCGTACTTGTTTTGCTGCAAAAAAGAATTGGCTATATTGAAGTGCAAAACTTCTAATTGCGGCTTTAAAGCTACAGCTTTCTGATAATAAGCGATGGCGGCGTCGAGATTGCCTTGTTGCGATCGCGCGCTGCCGATGTTACCGTAAGCTTCGGCCCAATCTGGTTTAATGGCGATCGCTTTTTCGTAGCTTTCGATGGCTTCCTCGCGCTTTCCTTGGCTGAAAAGTCGATTACCTAAGTTAAAGTGGAAGTCTGCACCGACTAGCTGCGGGTTGAGTTCGGATGTTCTTTTAAAACAGGCGATCGCTGCTTCGATGTTGCCGTGTTTCTGATATACTTTCCCTAAATTCCAGTGAGCTCCCGCTAAATTTGGACTGAGGGCAATCGCTTGCTGGTAATGGGCGATCGCTTCTTCCAAACGCCCCATTTTGAAATACATACTGCCGATATTGGCGCGCACTTCTGCAAAATTTGGCTGCAATTCTAGGGCTTGAGAATACGATCTAATCGCAGCTTCATTTTTGCCTTCTGCTTGCAAAGCATTGCCTAAAGTGACGTAAGCGTGGATGAAATCTGGTCGGATTTTTATCGCTTGCTGGCACGCTGCGATCGCCTCTTTAATTTTACCTTGAACTAAAAACTGTTCTGCCAGTTTTTTGTAGGGTTCTACTTCTTGAAAATTGGCAACTTGTCCGCTATCTGGAACATTTAGCGAGGTAACTTGTTCGGAAACTTCGGCGGGGTTGGTAAACGGAGTATTTAAAGTTTCAGTGGTGGGAGCTGGCGGCAAATTGATGCTCGAAGGCTGCAAGCCGTAGCCTTCATCTTTGTTGACAGATACTGGTTGCTGTTCGCCTGATTCTGTTTCTAGTTCGATAAAGTTGCTGTCAGTAGTTGGCCGCTCTTTTTGTGCGATTAAACTCGATAGTTTCTCAGCAGCGCTGGCATCTCCCGGTTGCTGTTGCAACACTTTTTCATAGCAAGTAATTGCTGCATCTAACTTTCCTTGCTCCTGAAAAACGCTGCCCAGCATCATATTGACCGAACACAATTGAGGATTAATTACCAGAGCTTTCTGGTAATAATTGGCAGCCTGTTCCAATTGCCCTAACTTGTAATACATACTGCCGATATTCGCGCTGGCTTCAGCAAATTCCGGCTGAAGTTCTAAAGCTTGCAAGTAAGCTTCAATTGCCATTTCCAGCTTGCCTTGACTCTGCAAAGCATTGCCTATTGTTAAGTAAGCAGGAGCAAAATTGGGTTGAAATTTAAGAGCGAGATTGCAAGAGGCGATCGCCTTTTCAAATTCTCCTTGCAAAACATAAACTTCCGCCAACTTTTTATGAACTTCTGCATCTTTTGGATTAAACTCTAAAGCTTTCTGATAGTTCTCGATTGCGCCACCGAGATCGCCTCGATCTTTCAGCCAATTTCCCTTTTGAAAATAATCTCTCACTGCCTCTAAACCTACTAAAGAATTCCGGCTCATTTGCTCTGCCACTCTTACAGTTTTTACACTAATAATATTCAACCATTTTAACCACTATCGGGATCGCACAGACCAAGTAGACCCTCGATTTATATATTCTACCTGCTGTCTCAGGTGATTTTCAGCAGTTGCGCCACCCGCACCCGTGTCCTCATTTAAAACTCCAACTACGGCCTCTAAAAACCGCCTTGTATATCCCTCCCAATCTGGTTAGCCCGCCCGCTTCCAATTAGTTATCGATGCAAAATTTTCCACCCCTGACAGGGAAACTAGACGGGCAAATCCAGCAGTTGTTTCCGGCATAGCTGCCAATTCACTCGTCACAATCCGGCAACCGCTGGCCATTGGCTCCATCACGGCAATAGATGAGGTTTCTAAATAGGTATTCAGGTAAGCTAAAACGGCAACTGCGTTCAGTTGCCGGACGAGTTCGGGGGGGGGTACGGAACCGATGTACTCGACGCCTTCTGTTGCCTGACACGGGCGGTAAAGTTGACCTACAAAAAGCTTGTTATCATTGTCGTCTATTTGGTTTACTTTTATGCTTGAAACTACTTTTAATCTGGTTCCGGGGACAGCTTGACGAATTTCGGGAAAGACTTTTAACAAAATATCGAGTCCCCGAAATGGAGTGCTGGTGCAAGCTAGAATGGGCGGTCGATATTTATGAGTGAGGATATAAAGATTATCTGCGAAAATGTTAGCAAAACAAGATGCGATCGCATTTCTTCAAACACAACAGCGATTGGAGTCAATCCCAAAGGGTCGATGAAATTGCTCGCGCTGCCAGTCGCTGACAAATACAAAAGCATCGCAAGCATTGATTTCTCGCTGATTATGGAACTATTGGAGAAATACAAAGCCCGGTTCGTTATGAATCCACAAAATTAACTTAATGTGATGCCCCAAAAGCGGCTTAACTTTCAGCGCTTTGCCGACTATATTGACTATAACTAAAAAATCGAGCGATCGCAGCAATTCTAAATTAGATTTGTCCTCCACCCTGCGCCTCCAATCAACGCCGCGCCATATCCCCGACTCGGAAGTATTGTTGAGTAAAAATACCTCGTTTCCCTGTGCAGCTAAGGCCTCAGCTAAGTAACAAATAGCCGACTGAGTGCCACCCAAAGGTTCGGGGTAAGGAGTTTCAATATTGTAATCCCAAGTGTAGGTATCGAGAAATCCAATTTTCATTGTGGCAATTATCCGCCGATTTGTGAACTATATTTTTTTTGTTTAACCGCAGAGGACGCAGAGGGCGCAGAGAAAAAAGAGAGAAGTTCCCACTTGAAATAATTTGCGAGTTCCCTCTCTTCTTCTTCTTCCTCTCTGCGTTCTCTGCGCTCTCTGCGGTTAAAGAAATCCATAATAAATGGTATAATCTTAAAACTATTGAGGAGTACCGAACATGACCACAGAACAAGATCCCGTAAAATTGATGAAACAGCAAGTCGGCTTTGCTGCCGCCGATCGCGTAAAATCTGGTATGATTGTCGGACTCGGCACGGGGTCAACTACAGCTTATACTATTCAAGCATTGGGCGATCGCATAAAATCCGGTCAACTCAAAGATATCAAGGGAGTACCGACATCTTTTCAATCAGAAGTGTTAGCCAAACAGTACGGAGTCCCGCTGACAACACTAGATGAAATCGACAGAATTGATGTTGCTATTGACGGCGCTGATGAAGTAGATCCTCACCTCAACTTAATTAAAGGTGGTGGTGCGGCCCACACCCGCGAAAAAGTAGTCGATTACCTCGCAACTCAGTTTATTGTAGTAGTGGACAGTTCCAAAATCGTAGATAAATTGGGTTCGACTTTTCGCGTGCCCATCGAAGTTATACCGATGGCATTAACACCAGTGATGCGCGCCATTGAAAAATTGGGTGGCAAACCAGAACTCCGCATGGGTGTGAAAAAAGCAGGCCCCGTAATTACCGATCAAGGTAATATGGTAATCGATGTCCAATTTGATAACATTGCCAACCCCGGAGAAATGGAAAAAAGCTTGAATAACATTCCCGGTGTGTTAGAAAATGGTTTGTTTGTAGACTGTACAGATTTGGTTTTAGTCGGCGAAATCCAAGACGGAAAACCAGTAGTACGGGAGATTTCTAAATAGTCAAAACTGCCCCCTGGTGGTCAATAACTCTTTGTGGAACAGGCATCTTGCCTGTTCAGGATGCTGCTGCAATAACTCTTTGTACAACAGGCATCTTGCCTGTTCAGGAGGGTGCTGCAATATGGCAGTTACAACCGGCAAAAACACCAAAAACAAGGTTTCTTACCCTATAGCAACCGCCAAGACTATTAAGAAGTTCTTAATCAGTGAAACCCTTGCGATTGTTACATCTTCCGGCTTTCTGACATCCGTTACATCCGTTACAGAATCCGTTGCCGAACTTCCTTCTTCCTGACATCCGTTACAGAATCCGTTGCCGAACTTCCTTCTGCTATAGCTTTGACTTAGATTATGATGATGCAATATCGCAGATTCGGTCGCACAGAATTATCCATGCCCGTCTTTTCCTGCGGTGGCATGAGATATCAGTACAAATGGCAAGACGTGCCAGCAAATGAAATTCCACCAGACAATCAAAAAAATCTAGAAGCAACGATTAGCTACTCGGTTGAATGCGGCATCAATCATATAGAAACTGCTCGCGGTTACGGCACTTCCGAGATGCAACTGGGGCGAATTTTGCCGAACTTTCCCCGCGAAAAGTTGATAGTGCAAACGAAAGTTAGCCCCAAACCAAACTCCCAAGAGTTTCGCGAAGAATTTGATAAATCCTTAGCTTATTTGCAACTAGAATACGTCGATTTACTGTCACTACACGGCATTAATACCTGGGAATTGCTAGAGGAGTCAATGCGTCCGGGCGGCTGCATGGATGTGGCGAAAAAGTTGCAAACAGAAGGCAAAGTTCGGTTTATTGGTTTTTCAACCCACGGCCCGACGGATGTGATTGTCAAAACAATAGAAACTAATCAATTTGATTATCTTAACTTGCACTGGTACTACATCAATCAAATTAATTGGCCGGCTATTGAAGCTGCTAAACGTCACGATATGGGCGTTTTTATTATCAGTCCTTCCGATAAAGGCGGTCAACTTTACAGCCCGCCGCAAAAATTGGTAGATTTGTGCTATCCGTTGAGTCCGATGGTGTTTAACGATTTGTTTTGTTTGTCGCATCCGCAAGTACACACTTTGAGTTTGGGCGCAGCCAAACCTGAAGATTTTAACGAACATCTGAAAGCTGTAAAATTGTTAGATAGAGCCGATGAAATTTTGCCTCCGATATTAGAAAAATTAGAAAAAGCAGCAATTGATAAATTAGGAGAAGATTGGTTTAAAACTTGGCACGTAGGTTTACCAACTATCGAAAATACTCCCGGAGGCATTAATATTTATGTGATTCTGTGGCTGTGGAATTTGGCGCAGGCTTACGATACGATCGACTATTGCAAGATGCGCTACAACCTTTTAGGTAATGGGGGCCACTGGTTCCCCGGCAAAAAAGCCGATCGCCTCGATGAATTAGACTTGCGCCGCCCTCTCGCCCACAGTCCCCACGCTGCTAAAATTCCCGGTATTCTTCAAGCAGCCGATCGGCTTTTTGGAGGTCAAGCCATCCAGCGCTTGTCCCAAGAATAATCTAAAAAAAACCCGGTTTCGAGACAGAAACCGGATTAGTGAACCGGAGCACGTGAGTTAGTTACGCGCACACAATTAGCCTATACTTGAGAAACTCTCACAACCATCGCCCATCCGTCTCATCCATTCGGGCGATACAACTTTTTTTCTCAACTCACTCCCATTTTGCTTTAATCTGAGATAAAACAGTTAATAATTCACTCAGGTACTTTTTATGACTCTTAAACGCCGAGATTTCTTGTATTTAGTGACAGCCACCGTCGGAGCTATTACCGCAGGTGCTTGCCAAGCGTCAGGAAATAATGTATCGCAAGCAAGTCCAGTTGCAGAAAGCCCAAAAATAGCCCAAACCCCCGGGCCTTTTACGCTGCCACCTCTGCCTTACGAATACAATGCTTTAGAACCGCACATCGATGCGCGGACAATGCAATTTCACCACGACAAACACCACGCCGCCTACGTTAAAAACCTCAACGATGCTGTCAGCAAATACCCGCAACTCAAAAATATGAGTGCGGAAAATATGCTGCGAGATTTGAGCAAAGTGCCGGAAGATATTCGCACAACCGTGCGTAACAATGGCGGGGGACACCTAAATCACAGTATGTTTTGGGAAATCATGGGTCCCAACGGCGGTGGCGAACCCACAGGGGCAATTGCAACAGCAATTAAGCAAACTTTCGGCAGTGTTGACGATTTTAAAACAAAATTTAACGATGCCGGCGCCAAGCGTTTTGGCAGCGGTTGGGTTTGGCTAGTCCGCAATAAAGCTGGCAAACTGGAGATTACAACTACGGCAAATCAAGACACGCCTTTGATAGATGGCAACTATCCAATTATGGGTAACGATGTTTGGGAACACGCTTATTATCTCAAATACCAAAATTTGCGCGCCGACTACTTAAAAGCTTGGTGGAATGTTGTTAATTGGGCGGAAATTAACAAGCGCTACGAAAAGGCGAGCGCCTAGTTCCACAAAGTTTGTTGTTGAACTAAGCGCAAACAGCTCAACAACCAACTCTGTTTTAAGTAGGTAGGCGCTGTAAAACGCAATTAAGTAAGTCAACGATTGTAAAATATCCTGAGCATTAAGCGTGGCTGACTGAGCAATGTTTACATACTGTTAGATGGTTCGTTTAATTCCACCTACCTACTTATTTTCTGATTCTGCTGTCAAACTCGGACTGCCCTCAATGTACAGTCCACCATCTACCTTTAACACGCTGCCCGCGATGTAGCTAGCTGCATCAGATGCCAGGAAAACTGCTGCTTGGCCTAAATCTTCCGGGAATCCCATCCTACCGAGAGGCATTCTGTTGCTGAACGACTCAAGCAATTCGTCGCTGTACCAGCGTCGCTCGCCCGGAGTATCAGTCCACCCAGGCTCTAGGATGTTGACCCGAATTTTGTGCCACATCAGTTCATTCGCAATAGAAAGAACCAGGTGATGACAGGCTGCTTTGGTGGTGTTGTAGTCAATCGCACCCTTATAGGGAAAATGGGCGTGCGGGGATGAGATATGGATAATCGAGCCTTTGGCCTTCCTTTCCACCATACGGCGGGCGACTATTTGACATACGTGAAACACACCGTACACCCCTATTTCTAGTGTCCGCTGCAAATCCTCAAATTTAGTTTCTAGCAAGGTGTTTCGGACGCTAGCGATCGCATTTGTTACTAGAATATCGATTTGACCGAGTTCTTGCTCGCACGTATCGACCATCCTTTCCACTTGGTCGCGCTGTGAGACATCTGCTTGAATCGCGATAGCGCGACGGCCGAGTGAGTGAATCTGGTTGACTATTTCTCGCGCCGACGTTTGAGAATCGCAATAGTTGACACAAATATCTGCACCCGATTTGGCTAATTCAAGGGCGATGCCAGCACCAATTCCTTTCGAGCTACCTGTAACAAGTGCAATCTTATTGGCAAGCATAGTTAGTATTGAAAAACGGCTGTAGCTAGCGCACGGGACGCTCGAACTGCTGTACAACTTTCCGCAAGTAAACGCAGTGCCGCGCCCCCTGACTCGTCGGCGTTGTGAATGCTTCGACTGACTCAACTTTACCGCCCAAATGCTCGATCGCCCTTTGCAACTCCGTTTCTTCCTCCACCGTCCAATTCCCTCGGTAAAGCACAGCTAAACCGCCATTTTTCAGGAATGGCAGCGCGTATTTAGCACAAATAGAAGCTGCTCCAACTGCTCTGAGAAGTGCTAGATTGTAAGCTTGTTTGTGCTGCGGCGCTCGGGCAATTTCATCAGATCTACCCAACAAAGTCGCCGCATTTTCTATCCCTAAAGACGGCACAACTGTTTCCAAAAAAGTAATTTTTTTGCGGGTAGAATCGAGCAAAGTAACTGATAGTTGCGGCAGGGCGATCGCAATCGGCAGACCCGGAAAACCCCCACCAGTCCCAATGTCGATCGCTTTGTGCACCGACTCGGCGGACAATTCGGGATTTTCCGCCGAATTGTGATTAGTTGGCAGCAGTCTGGCAATTCCCCGCAGAGAATCCCACAAATGTTTTTCCCAAAACTCCATCGGCTCAGTAATTCGAGTTAAATTCAAGGAGCGATTTCCCTCGACAATTAACTCGTAAAGCCGCTGAAATTTTTGTTGCTGCGACTCATCCGGCTGCCAATTCAGCGTTTTTTGCCACAACTCGTTCATCTGGGGCAACACAGGCATTGTAATCTGATTCATCTTCTATTCCCACTCTTTTGTAAGCTTTGCAAATTCTCTGCACTTAAAAATGCTTCATAATGCGGTAGACCCGCCCGCACTAACTAATGACTAATGACTAATGACTAACAAAACTCGTTTCCTTAGCTTCTAATTTAGCTCGATCAACCTCCTGCAAATCCCCGTGATCTAAAGTCCAAAATCGGTCAGCAACGCTCAACAAATCGCTAGCATCGTGAGTTACAATCAACAAAGTCCAGTGACTTTTCAACTTACTCAACAAGCTTACCAACTGCCGCCGCATCGACCAATCCAAACCCGCCGTCGGTTCGTCCAAAAGTAGCAAATGCGGCTGCCGAATTAGCTGCACCGCCAGGGCTACCCTGCGCTGTTGTCCGCCGCTCAAAGCGTGGGGGGAAGCCCGCAGCGGCAAATGTCCGAGTCCCACTTCTGCCATTGCTTTGTTGATTTGTTCTTGTCCCAATTCAGGATGCCCCAGTCGCAATTCTTCTAAAATTGTGCCTCCGCAAAAATGCCTTTCTGGAAACTGGAACACTAAACCTCCTAATTGTTGCAAGTGTTCCGGTGTTAATTCTTGTTCGCGCCAACGGATGTCGCCGCTAGTTTTTTCCGCTAAACCTGCTAATATTTCTAATAGGGTACTTTTGCCAGAACCGCTGCGACCCACAATCAGCCCCATTTGCTGCGAGGGCAGTTCTAAGTTAATATTTTTCAGAATAGGATTCGGACAGGCGGTAGGATGATATACTAAGTTTTTTAGATAAAGCATTAACGGCAGTTGTTAGTTGGCAGTTGTTAGTTGGCAGTGGGCAGTTGGCAGTTGTTAACACTCAACAGTCAACAATCAGAAAAATAGTTATTGTTGGAGCGGGGAACTTCTGGTTGTGCTATTGATAGTTAAGGCTGTTTTTGGCTGGGTCGATCGCACACAATTCTTTTACATAAATCTTAACAAAAATTTCCTTTTTTTCAGGATGGGGGTTTGATTTTTCTGTTTTTTCATGGTATATTCTAATAATAATGGAAATCTGTCCTTTAATATATTACAAGCCACACTCCCATTATTAAAATATACCTCAACAACCACAAAAAATCAAGCAAATTTCACTCTTTTTTTGGTCGCGGCCCGAGAGTCTGAAAATTTAACTCTCTTGTTTCTAGTTTACAGTATATTCCATTGAGAGAATTGACGATGACGAAAACCCCTTTAGCATCGCTGGGCAAGCAAATGTTAAGTTCTAAACAGACAGTGCGGGCGATCGCCAGTGCAGGAGCGATCGCCCTCAGCATCTGCATTAACTCCGCAGTAGCGGGCGATCCCTTTCGCAGCAGCAACCCGCAGGCGATCGGACCCAACACCGAAACCGCTTTCAAAACAATGTTTCAGCAAGGAAACTACAAACAAGCAAAAACTCAAATTCAACAAGCACTATCAGCCGAACCAAACGAACCGCTAGCCTATGCAATGGCAGCTTCTCTATCCTACATCGAGCAGGACTTAAACTCGATGAATTCCTACGCACAAAAAACCCGCGAAGTCGGCGAAAAATTGACTAAAACTAATCCATTGCGCGGCAATATTTACACAGCAGCAGGTCACTTTCTAGAAGGGGCGAACATTATAGCCAAAGAAGGAACAGCCAAAGGCGCGCCCCAAGCTTTGAGTAAATTGCGAGTAGTATTTCAATACCTAGATGCCGCAGATAAAATAGCGCCAAACGACCCCGAACTCAACCTGCTCAAAGGCTACATGGACTTAATTCTAGCCACAAACCTGCCCTTTTCCAACCCCAACGAAGCCATTCAAAGACTCGAACAAAAAGCCTCTCCCCGCTACTTAGCTTATCGCGGCATGGCAGTAGGCTATCGAGACTTGAAAAAGTACGATCGCGCTTTAGAATTTGCGAACAAATCGCTAGCAGAAACGCCAAATAATCCCGAAGTTCTCTATCTAAAAGCACAAATTCTGTTTTCCCAATCCCAGGGAAAAGACGGCAACAAAACCTTACTTGAGGAAGCCAGAAAAAACTTCGACGCCGCCTTAGCAAAACCCGACCAACTGCCGCGCAGTTTAGTAGCCGAAATCTTCTTTCAGCAGTGCAGGACCCGCAACCGTCTCGACAGCAAATCTCGCGCCTGCGACCCGATGCGCGATAAAATTAGAGATGCAGATGGAGTCTGGGGGCCGGCAGCCTTACCACCACTATAAAAAGAGTCGAGGGGAAGTCAGAAGTCAGGAGTCAGGAGGAAAATTTTTCCTGTCTCCCTCTCTCCCACTTTTCCTCTCTCCTGCAATTCAATTCCTGCAATTCCATTCCCTTTCTTTGATAAAATTGATGCAAGTAGAGTTTCGCGAGTTTAACCCCTTTGACCTCTGGATTTGGCTGAAGTTCAGCAACGTGCCTTCAAACGGTGAAAAACAGTATGTTGAAGAAGTGTTTGACTCTTGGTTTTTCTTGGGAAAACTCGGAGGATTTAATGCGGAAAATTTGCAAGTTCAAGATGAAGGCTTAGATATCAGTCAGATGAATTACGATGTTAATCTAGCCGACCAAAGCATGATGGCTTTGATGCACAATATGGGAGAAATGGAGTATCAAGGTTCTTGGGCTCGCTGCTGGTTTGATTTGGGCACTAGCGATGCAATTGGCCTCGATGTCTTGATTAATGTTTTCCAGCAACTCAGCAAAGAATTCGTAACGATTGAAAAACTAATTATTGGCGGGGAAAATACAGACTGGCCCGTTGACACCAGTCGCCGTCGAGAGTCTTTTGCTGCTGATAATTAGTCATTAGTGATTACTCATTAGGGGAGGATTCTACTCGTTACTAGGCTCTGCCTGGTAACAGATATCCGGAGGCTCTGCCTCATATTTGCCTGCTCCGAAAGCGAAGCAGAGCCTCTGGACATTGATTCCTAGGCAGAGCCCAGGAACCAGTTAACTGATGACTAATGACTGATGACTAATGACTGATAACTAATTATGCAAAAAGGTACAATTCGCGTAATTGTTTTAGGATTAATTCGATCGGGCGATCGCATTTTCGTGTCAGAATGCGAAGATCCGGTCAAACAAGACACATTTTACCGAGTTCTGGGCGGTGGTATAGAATTCGGAGAGCACAGCATCGACGCTTTGCAAAGAGAGTTTCAAGAAGAAATTAAAGCCGAGTTAACAAATATCAAATATTTGGCTTGTTTGGAAAACTTCTTTGTTTATAATGGCAAAGCCGGACATGAATTAATACAACTATACCAGTGCGATTTTGTTGATTCCAAATTTTATGAATTGGATAGTCTGGATTTTGCAGACGGAGATGGGGAACATACTGCATTTTGGATGCCGATAGAGCGCTTTCGATCGGGCGAATTGCGCCTAGTTCCAGACAAATTTATCGACTACTGCGAAGGCTAATAACTCAACCAGTACCAAAAAACAAATACCTGATATGGAGGAATTAAACCTCAAATATTTGCCGTCGGGGCGGGTTTCCCCTGAAATATTTGCGATAACTAACAGGATGAATAAACCCGCCCCTTCCTTCCGCCCGCGCGTTACATTTATCTACCTTACACTAGGCAGCGTACTCAACACCTGATAGAGAATAGAGTTAATAAAACCGAGGGCGATCGCCCCCAGCAAAGCACTCCAAATTCCCCACCGCAAGCGAAATCCATCCACTAGCCAAGCCGCCAATCCAAAGATAACAGCGTTGATAACAATTATCCACAAACCAAAAGTTACCAACACCAAAGGAAAACCCAAAACCACAAAAAGCGGCCGCACCAAAGCATTCAGCAATCCAAAAACCGCCGCCGAAATCATTGCTTTTCCAAAAGTGTCAATGTCCACCCCGATGGGCAACTTGGAAATAATAAAAAAGCTCACGGAAGTTACCAGCCAAGCAATTGCCAGCGAAACGATATCCATGTGTTCATCTCCTTAAAAAAGCTAAACATTAAATCGGAACAACAGCACATCCCCCTCTTGTACAATATACTCTTTTCCTTCACTGCGAACTAAGCCTTTTTCCTTAGCTGCATTCATCGCGCCCGTAGCAACCAAATCTTCATAACTCACAGTTTCGGCCCGGATGAAACCCCGTTCAAAGTCCGAGTGAATCACCCCCGCAGCTTGCGGTGCTAACATTCCCGCGGTAATCGTCCAAGCGCGAGTTTCCTTCGGGCCGCTAGTAAAATAAGTCCGCAAACCCAATAATTCGTAAGTAGCTCGAATCAAAGATTTTAAGCCACCTTCTTTGACCCCCAGAGATTCTAGGAAATCCGTTCGTTCTTCCTCGGATAACTCCACTAATTCTGACTCAACTTGCGCCGAAACTATGACAACTTTAGCATTTTCTTTAGCTGCTACTTCCCGCACTTGTTCGACATAGTTATTTCCAGTTGCTAAATCGTCATCAGACACGTTAGCAGCATAGATAATTGGTTTGTTGGTCAGTAATTCCAAACCTTTAACTAATTCAACTTCTTCATCTGTGAAATTGTACTGCCGCGCTGGTTTCCCGGCATTCAAAACTGCGACTAATTTTTCGAGTACATCCACTTCGGCCTGAGCTTCCTTGTTGTTGCGGGCCAGCTTGCGAGTGCGATCGAGCCTGCGTTCAATTTGAGCTAAATCTGCTAAAATTAATTCGAGATTGATAATGTCAATATCTCGGATCGGATCGACAGAACCCGCAACGTGAATGATATCATCATTTTCAAAACAGCGGACAACGTGGACGATCGCATCCACAGCCCGAATGTGAGACAAAAACTGATTTCCCAGTCCTTCTCCCTGACTCGCCCCCTTCACCAAACCCGCAATATCCACAAACTCAATCCGCGTCGGCACAGTTTGCGCGGAATTGGAAATATTGCTCAGCACCTTCAACCGTTCGTCTGGCACTGCCACGATACCCGTATTTGGCTCGATCGTACAGAAAGGAAAATTAGCAGCAGTCGCCTTGGCATTAGCAACCAGAGCATTAAACAAGGTAGATTTGCCAACATTAGGCAGTCCGACAATTCCGGCAGTAAGCATAGGTATTTAGAAACATATCACTGTTTCAAAATATCATAAGCAATAGCAATATATCTGACTTGTCCCTTCTAACTTCTACAGCTAAGCTTGAATAAATATCTAACTTGAGGTAGATGGCTCAATGGTTAACAAGTGGTTAAGCAAAGTAACGATCGCTGCGGGGCTGTCGCTGCCCCTGTTAGCGCTGACAGCAGCTAGCGTTTTCGCTGAGATGGTCAAAATTTCGGTGGTTAACAACAGCGGCAAGACGATGACAGCCGTTTATATGTCTCCTCCCGATAAGGATACTTGGGGAGAAAACGAGCTAGAGGCCCCGATTGCCGATCGGGAAAAGGCAGATTTTGAGTGGAATCAAGCTGACTACGGCGGCTCGGATGCGGGCTGTATTTTCGATGTCAGGGCGGAATACTCTGACGGCAAATCGACTGATTTGGATGCTGTTGACCTTTGTAAAGAGACTGCGCTCAACTTCAATTAATTGATAATTTAGGCAAAAACCGAGTTTTTTCAAGTCTGATATTCATCAAAAAGACTGGGGACTTTGGAGAAACCCGGTTTTTGCGATCGACTTCACAAACAATCTTAAATTTCGCGATCGACTAAAACATAATTTAAACAGGTTCAGGAATTGTCTGAGGAATTGGCCCCGGCACTGTTTGAGGAATCGGAGAGGGTACTGTTTCCGGCACCGGTTCGGGAATTGGCTGCGGAATTGGTGCAGGTACTGGCTCCGGTACTGGGCCGGGAATCGGTTCGGGAACGGGGCCCGGCACTGGTGGCGATGCGGGTATAGTCGGCAGCCCCGGTTCGGTACTGGGAATCTGCGGGCCGGGAAATGGAGTAGGGTTGGGAAAAATCACGGCAATTCTATTAATAACTCGATACAATTAGCGTAGATAAAAAACTAAAAATACGGCATCTATCTAAATAGTGAAAATTTATAAAAGTTGATATTTTGCACGATTTTTAATCCGCTTTTTGGAGTAGACGAAAGCAACCGGGTCGATCTGTATTTGATTTTTTATGCTGACTGAAAGCAATTTGGTCACAGCCCCCCGGTACAGGCTGTGAACCCTTGAAAAAAGCGTAGCGTACTCATCACCTGCGATCGCGGCAGCCCGTGGGAGCAATTCTAAAATCTCAAATCTACAATCGCGCAATCGATCGCCCTCCGAAAAGCCTTGCCAGCGTGTAGTTTGGCACGACACCTAGCCAAAAGTACAGGTTATGTCCCGTACTTTTGGCCAGTTGGCAGCTGGCCTTTTGGCTAATTTAAGACTGAACTAAAAGCTAGGAAATTTTTGGGGGTTGCTCTCTTAGAATCAAACCACGACCAGCCCCAAAATTTAGTTGAAATTCAACAACTAAAATTCAGCTTTATGACACAGAGTGATGAATTATATCAAAAGCTGTTAGAGCTTGATGAAGATAGTCTCAAGGCGCAGCTTGGAATCAGAGCTCAAGAAATAGCGAGAGATCCAACAGCGCGATCGGCTTCTTTAGAAAGTCTTGATGAGGCTCTAAGTGCGACTCCGAGAGGTGGAAGTCCCGATCGTGCTGATGTCAACTTTGGCGATCGCTATTTCAAGCAGCTAAACGTCAAAACTTATAACTTAATGTGTGGCGAACTGTTTGACGATCAAGAACTAAAAGCTAAACTTCAGGCAAGCTTTAAAGAAAACTCTGATAAAGGAGTGGCACTTTTAGCGCCGATTTTAGCGAGTCAATTCAATATAGCTTTGTCCCTCGCTGTAATTGCTGCTACGTTGATTATCAAAACACTTTGTTCAGCCACTTCTACAATTTCTTCGGCTACTTCAGAGACAATCTGTGGAGTTTGGAAAGAAAAGTTAGGTGACGAAAAAGATACGCCAAACAGCGAGGGACTGCCCGTGGCAAATAGCCTTGGATAGAAGTTGGTGCATTTGAGGGCGATCGCTTTGCCCTTGGAGTTGAGACAAGAAAGCAAATTTATTACTTTTTAAGGGTGCATGAACATGAACCAAGATAGTCTTTTAGTAACCACGCCTACATACATTGAACCGTGCGATCGCATCAATCAAATAGATAATGACCCAGCTCAACGGCGAGCATTGGAAGAAGTAGGCGCTCGCGGTACAGTGACACTTCTGGACGCTCCAGGTTGTTCGACGGCTGTAGTCCGCCTGCTCGACAAACAACTCATCGAACAGATGAACAACATAGAGCCAAATTGCCTTGTAAGTTTCGCGGATCTCAACGTAGAAATGGGTGAAGGTGTTCATCCATTTCTTCAGTTGCCTGCACAAGAAGCTCTGGCTCGTGCTATTAGCGATCGGGGTGAAAAACTGATGGTGAACTCAGCTTATCGAACCATTGCTCAACAGCTATTTCTCTACAACTGCTATCAAGCAGGACTGTGTGGAATTACCGCTGCTGCACCTCCCGGTCACAGCAATCACCAAAGTGGATTAGCAATAGATATCGAAGACCCCGAAGCCTGGATACCCGATTTGGAAGCTCACGGCTGGCGGTGGCTGGGTGAATGGGATCGACCTCATTTTGATTTTGTTGGTGATGGCTTGCGGGATATTGGCGGTACTGCTGTACTAGCTTTTCAGCGGCTTTGGAATCAGCACAATCCCAACGAGCAAATTGACGAGGATGGTGCTTATGGGTCGCTCACCGAAGAAAAACTCAACAAATCACCTGTAGAGGGTTTTTGAATAGTTGGTAATCTCAATGAGAGTTCTGATTTGAGAATTGAGTCCACCTACAAAATGCCAGGAAAAATCACGATGGAACGGGTGCTGGAAATCTTCCCTGATGGAAGTATTTATGAAATGGAAGGCGAGGTGGCGGTAAAGGCGATCGCCACGGAAGGACAAGTGAAATTGCTCTCAAAAGCTTTGCGATTCACATTAGCTAAAACATTTACCATTGCTCCTCCCGATAAAATTCCTCCTCAAGTTATGGAAATAGGAGTGCGGGGAGGGATGACGATCAATCAAGACGGGGTGAATTTGATTAAATCCTTTGAGGGAATGGAGTTAGAAGCCTATCTTGATGCTGTTGACGTTTGGACAATTGGATACGGACATACCCAAGGCGTATATGAGGGTATGACAATTACGGAAGCACAGGCGGAAGAATTACTGAGAAAAGATTTAGCAGAATTTGAAGGGTATGTGTCTGAGGCTGTGCAAGTTTCTATCAATGAAAATCAATTTTCGGCGTTAGTGTCTTTTACTTTTAATCTGGGGCCTGAAAATCTTTTTGATTCAACTCTTTTAAAGCTTTTAAACCAAGGAGACTTTCAGGGAGCGGGCGATCAATTCCCGCGATGGAATAAAGCAGGCAGTCAAGAATTAGAAGGATTGACACGGAGGCGGAAGGCTGAAAGAGCTTTGTTTTTAGGGGAAGATTGGACAGTTTTTTAGGTTTTAAACTGTTGTTTAAGCCTCCTCAATAAACTAGAGAACTTTAAAAACCATAAAAACTGAAGAAAAATATGGCTAACGCAACCGATTCGACTCGCTCTAATTTCCACGCATTACTTATAGGAATTGATTGTTACCTACCCAATAAATTATCTGACGGTAGTTACTACAAAAGCTTGAAGGGATGTGTACGGGATATTAACCACGTAGAAGCTTTTCTGAAAAATAGGCTCCAAGTACCCGAAACCCAGATTGTGAAGCTAACAGCTTCTAATAATGCTGACGCTTCAATTGAGCCACCGGAACCAAAAGAACTGTGGCCAACCTACGAAAATATGATAGCCAAATTTAAGGAAATTACCGAGAAGGCTCAAGCTGAAGACCAGGTGTACATTCACTACTCTGGTCACGGGGGACGTGCGGCGACGATTTACCCCAACCTGAAAGGAGAGGATGGAATTGATGAGTCGCTAGTTCCCACAGATATCGGCGATTCAAACGCTCGCTATCTCCGCGACATGGAGTTAGCAAAACTTCTACAAAATATGGTGGATAAGGGGTTAGTCGTTACAGTCGCTCTGGATAGTTGTCATTCTGGAGGGGCTGCGCGAAAGATTGGAGATGACTGTGATATTCGTCGTTCAGAAGGGGGCGCTGTTGACACAACGCCGCGACCCATAGAGAGTTTAGTGGGATCTGCGGATGAATTGGCTCAAACGTGGAAAAGCTTGGCACAAAACAACCACAATACTCGCAACGTTACAAGTAGTGGTTGGCTACCTGAACCCAAAGGCTACACTTTATTAGCTGCTTGTCGAGACAATGAGTATGCTTACGAGACAGATTTTGATGGCGAGCGTAATGGAGCGCTGACTTACTGGCTCTTGAGGTCTTTAGAGAAATTTGGAACAGGAGTTACTTCCAAAACACTTCACGATCGCATTTTCGCTAAAGTCCACAGTCAGTTTGAAAAACAAACACCGATGTTGCAGGGAAAAAGCGATGGCACTTTCTTTGGAAATAACTTGGTATCTACCCAGTTAACTGTACCAGTAATACAAGTAAATTTAGAAGAGAATCGGGTTCAGTTGAATGCTGGTCAAGCTCATGGTTTGCGTCAAGGTGCAGAGTTTGTCGTCTATCCATCTCAAACCGCAGATTTCACACAAACCAATCAGCGATTAGCTTTGGTTCAAATTACACGACTCGGTGCGGTGAATTCTTGGGCTACTATTACCCAAATGCTAGGAGAAAGCAAGATAGAGGATATTGAAGATGGCGCTCCCGCTTTATTGCTGTATCCTCATGTCCAACTTGTCAGTAAAGTACATTTGGTATTGCCAGAAGAAAAAGACCAACCTTTAGGAATAGATGCAAAAGTTGCACTGCAAGCCGTTGAGTCTGCAATGCCAGAAGGCAAAGGTTGGGTGGAGTTAGTATCTGGAGATGAAGCTGCTGATTACCAAGTTTCTATCAACTCAGCAGGTGACTATGAAATTTTGGATCGCACTGGAATACCAATTTCTAATTTGCGACCTACTCTGAAAGTAGACAATCCTAATGCCGCAGTTAGTGTATTAAAACGTTTGGTGCATTTGTCTAAATATCACGCCACTATAGATTTGGATAACCACGATCCGGAGTCTCCTCTTAAAGGAAAGATCGAGGTAGAGTTATTTGCCTTACCAGATGACTACGTACCTGGAGATAAGGAAGAATTAAAACCATTTAACAATCCTGGCAACGTACCAACCCTTGATGTGGATCGATACAGTTATTTGATTATTCGCAACAAATCTTCCCTATTTCTCAACATTACGGTGCTGGCAATTCAGCCGGATTGGAGTATCATAAAAGGCTACCCAACTGGCGCACCCTTTCAAACTGTAGATCCTGGCAAGGAAGTCAAGTGGCGGATTAATACAAGCCTTCCCAACGGTTCCCAGGAAGGTACGGATATTCTGAAAGTTTTTGCCACAATTGATGGGACTAGCTTTGATTGGCTGGAACTACCCGCATTAGATAAACCCATTGAGAGTAGAAATCCAGATAGAGCGACTACTCCATTAGCTAAATTTTTGGCTGCTTTCTTTGCTAGCGAAGATGCTCCTCCCACAAAAAATGTCAATTCTGCGGCTTATGCCAGTGAAGAATGGACAACAGACCAGGTAACGCTTGTTGTAAAAAGAGGTGTAAGCAGCCAAAGATAATTTTCAAAGCTTAGACGTAAAACTGTTTTTTAAGTGCATCTAAATTGTAAATTATTTAATCAATTATAAGATGCACCTTCGCTTTTTTGTAAATAAAGGTGAGGTAAGGCAATGAGTTGGAGCCCAGATAAAACAAATTTCGATCGCAACATAGCAGTCGTTATAGGCATCGACAATTATCAAAATGGAATTCACCCACTGAAAACAGCCGTCAATGATGTTAGAGCGATCGCAGATATTTTAGAACAAGAATATGAGTATCAAGAAGTAATCAGACTATTTTCCGAGCATGGCGAAGCTACATTGGCAGAAATCAATAAACTATTGTTTGAAACACTGCCCAATGAAGTTAAATTGACGGAAGGCGATCGCTTACTATTCTACTTCGCTGGACATGGCATTGCACGTAATAGTGAAGATGGGCCAGCAGGAGCTTTAATTCCTCAAGATGCCAAGTTAGGAAAGTGGGAGACTTATCTACCCATGCGGAAGTTGAATGAAGCACTTTCTAAACTCGATTGTCATCATTTATTAGTGATTTTAGATTGTTGCTTTGCTGGGAATTTTCGCTGGTCGAGTAGTAGAAATGTTATTTCCGCTTTAGAAACTATTCACAGAGAGCATTACGATCGTTTTATTCGGTATCCAGCTTGGCAAGCCATCACCTCTGCTGCTCATAATCAAGAAGCCCTAGACTATACTGATGAGCGAGGAATAGATAAAGATTCTCTGCATTCGCCTTTTGCTAAAGCCCTAATTAATGGGTTGAAAGACATGAAGGCAGATTTAACTGGGGATAAGGTGATTACAGCCCCAGAACTTTATCTGTATCTGCGCGATAGTTTGATCGGTAAAGATGGCTATAGCGAATTACAAACTGCTGGACTTTGGCCTTTACAAAAGCATGACAGAGGGGAGTTTATTTTTACTTTACCAGGTTTTGTGCGAGAAAAATTAAAGCCTGCTCCCCCACTGGATGAAAATAACAATCCCTACCGAGGTTTGCAATCCTTTGACGAGCAACACGCACGTTTCTTTTTTGGCAGACAACAGCTAGTTAACCAATTATCGGTTCGAGTGTCTCGACCAGTATCTCAACCAGAACAACAACTGACAGTTGTTTTAGGAATATCGGGTTCCGGTAAATCGAGCTTAGTAAAAGCTGGGTTGATTTCTGATTTACGAAAAGCTACCAACTCATTCGATATTACTCTCATTTATGCTTGCATAATTACTTTGGCAATTTTGGAAGTTAATCCTGATATTTCTCTCAAATTTCTGCCTATAAGCTACGCACATCAATGGGAGATTTTAGAACCAATGCGTCCGGGTGAATCCCCCTTTGATGCCTTAGCAAAAGCAATTCTTCCGCTCGTGGAAACTCAAGATAAGTTAGCTGATAACTTAAAAGAAAATCCTGAACATCTTAGCTTGTTTTTATCTACTTGGAGCCAAACCAATCCAAATCGCAAACTCTTACTGGCAATTGACCAATTTGAAGAGTTAATCACAATGAGTCGCCAGGTAAATCCTGCTAACAACCAATCTGAAGAAAAAGAGGATATTCAGAAGCAGTTTTTAGCCTTGCTTGTCAACGCTCTAAAGAAGTGTCCGCAACTTCATATTGTGTTAACTTTGCGTTCTGACTTTGAGCCTCGGTTTATTCAATCTGCGCTTAAAGAATATTGGACAGAAGCGCGTTTCCCAGTGCGAGCTATGAATTTGGATGAGTTACGGCAGGCAATTGAGCAGCCAGCAGCTGAAATGGCATTATATTTCGAGCCAGCTAACTTAGTGAATCAGCTGATTGATGAAGTGAGTCAAATGCCGGGAGCTTTACCGTTGTTATCATTTACCCTCAGCGAACTTTATATTAAGCTGCATCAAGCATGGGTAAAAGATGGTAAGCAAGAACGTGCCTTAACTGTAGATGAAGAATTTTACAAACAGGGTGGTATTGCGGGTTCTTTGAGTCGCAGAGGCAATGAAATCTATAATAGTTTACCGGATAATGCTCACAGAGATACGATGCGTCGAGTAATGCTGCGGATGGTGGAGATCGAAGGTGGGGAACCAGTACGGCGACGGGTGCCATTATCAGAATTGAATTACGCCAACAAGCAAGAGCCAACCCAACTAGATGAGAAAGAAAATCAGCGAGTCAAAGTAGTCCTAGAATCTCTTGATAAAGCTCGCCTTGTTGTTAGTGGACAGGAAACGGGAGAACCTTATGTAGAGCCTGCCCATGATTTCTTAGTTAAAGGGTGGGATAAATTACAGAAATGGCAAGAGGAGGAGCAGGAAAATTTGCTTTTGCAACGGCGACTGACACCTGCTGCTTTGGATTGGAAAGAGAAGGAACAGCCCCCAAGTTTGTTAGCAAAAACTGAACCTTTTTTAACGAGTTTAGACAAGAAGATCGATCTTACGCAAGACTGGTTAAAACAAATCCAAGAGAAAGATATCCAACAACTGCTGCAAGAGGCAAGAGTGCGGTTACAAAGCACTACCTTGGAATACAAAAGCCAGGAACAACCATCAACTTTTTTAAATAAGACTAAACCTTTTTTAAATTTGTTAGACCAAACATTCGGCTTTGCTGAAGACTGGTTGAGCAAAGTCAGACAGAAAAATACTCAAGAAAATCCGCGTGAAAAGAAGGCACAGTTTCTTTGGAATGGGAATCCTTATCTTGATGTCTTAAGAAAGACTCTTAAATCTCGCGACTACTGGTTTAACCAAGTGGAAGCTGAGTTTGTGCAGCAAAGTATTTGGCAGAGGCGCAGAAATGTTAATTTGCGTTGGGGAATTGCAACTGGAGTAATTCTGGGATTGAGCTGGTTAACTGTTTGGGCTTTGAGAGAGCAAAGAATAGGTGTAATTGGTCAAATAAACACTGCTAGGCAATCCTCAGAAACTGGCTTACGCTCAAATTATCTAACCCTAGACACTTTGATTCAGAGTTTACAGGCTGGCCAATCCAGTAAACACTGGCTGTTGCGAGTAGCGCCACCTGACTCACAGCTACAAAGTCAAATCGTTGCTACCTTACGTAGGGCTGTTTATCTCAACAAAGAGCAAGAACGTTGGCAACTCCCTCCCGATGAAGTGGTACAGGATACCCTTGTCAGCCGGAATCGCAAGCTATTGTGGGCTACTACAAAAAACAAAGATACTATCTGTGTCGGAGACATAAACAATAGGCAATGCAACAAAATACCAACAACTCTTGGCTCAGTGATTGATGCCAAGTTTAGCCCTGATGGTACAAAACTAGCGTTAACCAGTGAGAGTTTTCGAGGAATCTATCTATGGGACTGGGAAAACGGACATTTTTATCAATCATCAAGGCTTCCTGGTGCTGTAACAAGCATCAGTTTCAGTCCAGGTAGCAAAACACTGGCTTTCATTAGTAATTATGTCGTGTACTTGTGGACTTGGAACAATCCACAACCATATCAACTATATCCATTAACAGACTCACAAGTAAAGGCTCAAGGGATTACTTTTAAAAAGGATGGCAATTTACTGGTAGCTACCAGGGATACCAATGGGACGGATCTCTTTTTATGGAACTGGAACTATCGATACAATAAATTCACAGGCCCAAGTAAGTTCACAGGTGAGTTTTCTCAGTTTCCAGTTGATGATGTCATCATTAATCCCAATGGTGAGAACTTGGTAATTACCTTTGGGTCGGAACGAACAGTAGGACAAATTAGTCAGTTTTGGAATGTAGGAAAACGCACTCCCAAAGAAGAATTAGGTCAGGTTTTTAGAGTGAGTTATAGCCTCAATGGCGAACAATTAGCTATCACAGATTATGACGGCACTGTTCGCTTGTTAGATGGGTTTGGCAACCGAGTAACTGAATTAAAAGGTCATCAAGGCTTAGTCTCTAGTTTCAGTTTTAGCCCTGATGGTAAGCAATTCCTCACGGCTGGAAATGACAATACTATCCGTCTATGGAACCTAGAGAGTGAATCATTGAGCCAACCACAAGAAATGCAAAACTTAGTTCAGGCAATAAGTTTTAGCCCTGATGGTAAGAGATTAGCAACTTTAGAAGAGGGGAAAATTCACCTACGAGATTTATCATCAGGCCAAGATTTGAAAAATTTATCTCCGAAGTATAGCCCAGAAAGTAAATTGATTTTAGCTCCTGACGCTAAGCAAGTGGCAATCATTCAACCTAAAGACATTCGTTTATTGGATTTGTCATCAAACCAAGAAAAAAAGCTTCTAGAACATGATGAATCAGTAAACAGCGTAAGTTTTAATCCTGATGGGACAAAATTAGCAATTTTTGAGGGAACTTCGGACGCGCCAAATTCTTTGCGCGTGTTGGATTTTAAACGCAAACAAGAGAAAAAATTTAATTGGGATGAAGGCTTCATTCAAAGCGCAATTTGGAAATCCGATACCAAGGGAGAAAAACTGTTAGTAGCTATGGCTGATGTTATGTCCACCTACGGTAGTGTTGCCATTTGGGATTTCTTTTCTCGTAAACAGTTGGCAATTTTACGTCTGGGAAGATTGAGAGTTAGAGATATTGACAATATTAGCTTTAACAATGATGGCAGTTTAGTCGCCATTAAAGCGGGACAGACTATGATCTTATGGGATTTGCAAAGCAATCAGTCTGTTGATTTTAATTTAAGTTCTAACGAAACTAGCTCTGATGACAATACTAATCAAGTAAAGTTTGGCGAAATTAGCCCCGACGGTAGTGTCATAGCTACTATTGACGAAAAAGGTAATGCTAAGTTGTGGCATTTGGGAGGATTTGACAATTTATTAACCAAAGGTTGCACTAGAGTACGCAAATATCTAGCAACCTTTAATGAAACAGACAGCGATCGTCATGTGTGTGATGGGATCGAAAATTCTCGCCCTTAGAGTAATATTAAGCTTTCTAAGAGGGACATTCATTATTCCAGCCAATGAGACGAGCAGGAGTGCGATCGCCCTTCCCAACCACAACCAATAGAAATAGCGATCGCACTCTCTATCTCCCTTAGAGGATGTTTTAAAAGTCCAGGAAGGTATAATTTAGCCCTTCTGATTGGGCTTAGCTGAGACGATCAATCAAGGTTTGGGCCCATACTTAGATGCTTCTTTGTGCCAACTATGAGGTCAAACGACTCTTTTAAAACATCCTCTAACCCAAGAGTCGTATAAACAAAGGCCGATCGCCCTCCAAGACGCGATGGGGCGATCGGGCGGAGTAAAGGCCGATATTATCGAACAGATTGTATTGACTCGAAAGCAGGTCTTGGCTGAAAAAAAAGCCGCAGACTGTGGTATGATTTTGTGCTGTAACTGAAACCACAGCCCCTAGACAAACCATAAGTAAAGCAGTAGCCAGGATTTTCAAATGTTGGAGTATCATACTTAAGCAGTCGATGTTAAGTCATTTTAGAGAAGTTTGAAATTGAGACGGTGTTGCTTGTGGGCGATTGCAACGAAACAGGAAGCAGTCGATGCGATCGCGGAATTTCCAGCAATGGTTTCAGCAATTAATAACGTCCAGTGAAACCTCAGCGGTTGCTATAATTCCAAATAATCAAATCAGGATTAAGCGTGTCAGCAGCCAACTCTCAACAACAAACGCCTCTATTAGATGCCTTGCGCGATCGCACAAATCACCCACACGCCCCATTTTATGCCCCCGGACACAAAGGCGGACAAGGAATCTCTCAACCCCTAATTGACTTATTCGGTGCGGCAGTATTTAGATCGGATTTGCCCGAATTGCCGGAATTAGACAATCTCTTTAACCCAGAAGGTGCAATTGCCGAAGCTCAAGACTTAGCCGCCGCAGCATTTGGAGCCCAATCAACTCGCTTTTTGGCCAACGGTTCGACTTGCGGAATTATCGCGGCTATCTTAGCGACTTGCGGCCCAGGAGATAAAATTATCTTGCCTCGAAATATCCACTCATCAGCAATTTCTGGTTTAATTTTATCCGGTGCAATTCCAATTTTTGTCAATCCAGAGTACAACCCGGAATGGGATATTGCCAACAGCATCACCCCTGAAGCCACAGCCGCAGCATTAGAACAACATCCCGACGCCAAAGCAGTAATGATGGTTTACCCAACCTATCACGGCGTCTGCGGAGATTTGCGGGCGATCGCCCAAATTACCCATCAATACAACATACCGTTATTAGTAGACGAAGCCCACGGCGCGCACTTTAACTTTCACCCAAACTTGCCAGAACCAGCACTATCAGCAGGCGCCGATTTAACAGTACAATCCATCCACAAAACCCTGGGTGCAATGACACAAGCATCGATGCTGCACATCAAGGGCGATCGCATAGATCTCCAAAAATTAAATAAAGCATTGCAGTTAGTACAATCTACCAGTCCGAGTTACATACTATTAGCATCCCTAGACGCAGCCCGCCAACAAATCGCACTCCACGGCAAAGAATTAATGGCGCAAACTTTACAACTAGCAGAAAAAGCGCGATCGCGCATCAGTCAAATTCCCGGCTTATCTGTTTTAGAACCGTTAAATACACCTGGTTTTGCAGCATTAGACCGCACCAGGCTAACCCTAAAAGTATCAGATTTAGGAATCACAGGATTTGCAGCAGATGAAATTCTGCACTCTCAACTCGGCGTTACCGCAGAACTTCCCATGCCCCAACATCTAACATTTATTATCAGCTTGGGAAATACAGAATTAGATATTGACAATTTAGTTAAAGCTTGTACTCTTTTAGAAGGAAGAAGGAAGAAGGAAGAAGGAAGTTCGGCAACGGATTCTGTAACGGATGTAACGGATGTAAGGGATGTCAGGAAGAAGGAAGAAGTCCGAAAGAAGAAGTCCGAGAGAAGAAGTCCGATGTCCGATGGAAGATTTGCCCAATCTCCCAATCTCCCACTCTCCCCCTCTCCCCCTCTCGTCTCCCCCCGCGAGGCATTCTTTTTCCCAGCGGAAACAGTACCCGCAGACAAAGCAGTCGATCGACTCAGCGCCGAACTCATCTGTCCCTATCCCCCAGGAATACCAGTCCTGATGCCCGGTGAAATCATTACCCCAGCAGCCGTTGACTACCTGCAACAAATCCTGGGCGCCGGCGGAAAAATTACAGGTTGTAGCGATCGCGGCCTCCAAACTCTCAAGGTTGTGCGACAGTAAATATTAAGGCTTGGGGGAAATGCGGAGAATTTCTACTTCTTCCGCGAGTTCCAACTTCGGTCTTGCTTCAATCAAAAATCAAAAATCAAAAATAGAACTATGCTTTGGCCCTACGTCACTCCAGGCATTCCCGATGACTTATTTGAACGTTTACCGGGAATTCCCATGAGTAAGCGAGAAGTCCGACTGCTGTTAATCTCCCACCTGCGGCTGCAAGCAGATTCAGTCGTGTGGGACATCGGTGCAGGTACTGGTACGATCGCCGTAGAAACAGGTTTGCTGTGTCCCAAAGGTCGGATTATTGCCGTCGAAAGGGACGAAGAAGTAGCAAGCTTGATTCGCAGAAATTGCGATCGATTCGAGCTCAACAACGTAGAAGTCATAGAAGGCAGTGCCCCGGAATGCCTGGAAAACCTGCCCCAACCCCCCCACCGAGTCTGCATCGAAGGAGGTCGCCCCATCAAAGCCATTCTCCAAGAAGTCTGGCGGTACTTGCAACCCCACGGTAGAGTTGTCGCCACAGCCTCGAATTTAGAGAATCTTTACGCCCTTTCCGAAGGGTTCGCCGAGTTGCAAGTCCGCAACATCGAAGTAGTCCAGTCCGCCGTCAACCGCCTGGAGACTCGCGGCCTGAGTCAAACCTTTGCCGCCGTCAATCCCATATTTATTCTCAGCGGCGAAAAGCTGGATTAGAAGGAAAAAGAAGGCATAACAAGAGTTTTGACACGGATACACGAATTAATTATGTAATTCTTAATCTTTTTTAAGTTCACTTAACCTTCATACTTAAGAATAGGGGCGACCATAGCTGGATTGACCGCCTGACTTGAGATTTTGGATCGCCGATTGGGGATGGGGGTTAGCTGTGCAAGTGAGAAACTCGTGCTCTTGAAAAATCCAAAATCCAAAATCTAAAATCGAATGACCCGCCGCCGTCTGCAAGAGAAATTCATTTATGCCTTGGTCTCGTATCCTCAGTGGAATAGTTGCGATCGCCCTTGCTTTGGGAATGATTATTATGGGGGGATGGTACTTCACCCTCGGCTTTGGAGTCATCGTCTACCTAGGTCAATTGGAATATTTTCAATTAGCCAGGGCTAAAGGCATTGCACCCGCTGCCAAAACTACCTTAGCCGTCAGTCAAGGCCTGTTAATTACTGCTGCCCTAGCACCGCAACTCGTAGATGCCATGTTCCCCTTAGCGGGAACCTTAATTTGTTTCTACCTGTTATTCCAACCTAAATTATCGACGATCGCCGATATTGCCTCCTCAGTTTTAGGATTGTTCTACGGCGGTTATTTGCCCAGCTATTGGGTACGGCTGCGAGTCGGCCTCGACCCAGCCAATCTTGCTACAACCCAACTTTCGCAAGCAGTAGCAAGCAATTTGCCGGTTAACATTTACCCGTCCCCGTCTTGGACAACTTCTAGCCATATATCTTTAGGATTGACTTCGCTGCTGCTGGCTTTCTTCTGCATCTGGGCCGCTGACATTGGGGCTTATTTTGTCGGCAAATTCTTCGGTCGCACTAGCCTGTCCCACATCAGCCCCAAAAAAACCGTTGAAGGTGCCGTATTTGGAGTTTGCGGCAGCATCGCCGTGGCAGCGGCTGGGTCTTGGTATTTGCACTGGCCGGGGTGGCCGTATACTGGGGCTGCTTTTGGTCTCTTGATTGGGGTTGCTAGCTTGTTGGGAGATTTAACTGAGTCGATGATGAAGCGAGACGCCGGCGTTAAGGATTCGGGGCAGTTGATCCCCGGTCACGGCGGCATTCTCGATCGCACCGACAGTTATGTTTTTACCGCGCCCCTAGTCTACTATTTTGTCACTTTACTGTTGCCCGCGATCGACTCTTTTTTAATTAATCGGTAATTGGGAATTGGGAATTGGGCATTGGGCATTGGGCATTGAGAATTGGGCATTGGGAATTGGGCATGGGCGTGGGGTATGTATTCCCAGGATCTGCCGAGGAATCAGGTTAAAGTCAACTGTCAACTGTCAACTGTCAACTGTTAACGAACTAAGGCAAAACTGTAATTCCTCCCCGACAAACAATCTCCCCCGGACTCAAAATCAACTCTTCTATCTCAACTTCCGGCCCAAAATCAATTTTAAAACCATTGAAATCACTGCTCTTTAATTCTCCATCCATTTCGATTTCTGGTGATTCAAACATCAATTCGCGACCGCTGGCTATCCGCAAACCCGTCCGCAATACCAAAAGAATTTGCCTACCGCCAGCGCGCAAAATTGTCGCCGAAAGCGTCAACAAACCCGCCTCAATTCTAATCTGCGAATTTTGCAACTTCAGCGACTTTTCCCTATCTGTCAGCGGCAGCATAGGCAGCAAAAATTCGTTCAAAGCATCAGCAAGCAAAGGCGCTTTCAGCGACGCATTCAAATCCGCCTGACTAAGCCTCAAAACGCCTGCCACGGGAACGGATTCCAGGAGGCGCAGGGGTTGGCCTTTGAGAGCTTGACCGAGGTTGATGCGAATGCCACAGCCCTCTATGGCAACTTCAGTTAGGTGTAATCCTTTATACACAGCACCGCGAGCGGCAGCCGTGACTTTGGGGATCGCACCGCCGAAGATTTGTCGATCGCTCCCCTCAATTTTCACCTTCAACTCGTCCACCTGCTGAACTTGCGATCGCAGCCACAACTGCACCGCCGGAGACAGCACTGCGCTTGCGATCCGGCTGCCTTGACTGGGCGAAGGTCTCCCCGGCTCCTCGCCGAGATTAACAGTCTCACCAGAGCCAGCAGCGGCATCTCTATTGTCAAATTGAATAGAGTTTCGATCGACAGTCATAAACAATTTCAGAATATAAACCTTAATATTCAAGCACAGAAATTTAACTAGAACAGGCACATCCGGCCTCAAAAACCCGGTTTATGAACAGATAGACCGCTGTCAACCTCTGATTTTCCTTAGAAACCGGGTTGATGAATACAAGTCCGATCGACTCGAAAATCAAGCAGAAATCTGGCATCAGCAACGCCAGAAGCAGAAAAATTCTTACCTTTCCCCCCTTGGGATCTTTGGATAGTTCACGAGTTGTGCGATCCCGATGAAAAATTCGCGATCGAGCGTATAAATTTAACCAGCAGTACGGGATTTATGGTAGTGTTGGTTTATGGTCGGGTCAGACCCACACCTTTCAAACCAGCCGCAAACCAACGGTGCAAACCTGTGCCTGCAGCGAGTCTTTTCGTCGTAGTTTTTGCACAGCATTCAGGGTAATGCCATCAGGACAATCTGCACCGGGCACAAGGACAATCTGCACTCTTGCCGGGCGTCCTGTAATAATTGGTCAGCATTATAATTTATTCCCAACCAGGAATTGAGCATTGCTAGTACGGTTAATCAATTAACCGTGTCGTGTTTCCTCCCCACCGCTGGCTCGTTGGGGATTTCCACACTCCCGTCATGTCTGATGAAAGGCTGCAAAAAATCCTCGCCCAGTGGGGCATTGCCTCTCGCCGTCTTGCAGAACAGATGATTGTAGCTGGACGAGTCCGAGTTAATGGCAATATTGTTCGCTTAGGAGAAAAAGCGAATCCCGATCGCGATCTCATCCAAGTCGATGGAGTCCCGGTGCAACCAACGGATCGACCCGCAAAGGTCTATCTGTTGCTCAACAAACCGGCAGGCGTAGTTTCTACTTGCAGCGATCCAAGAGCCAGATCGAAAGTTCTCGACTTGCTGCCACCACAACTGCGCTCCGGTCAAGGCATCCACCCCGTAGGACGCTTAGATGCAGATTCCACCGGCGCCCTCTTGCTCACCAATGATGGTAAGCTGACATTTTGTTTGACCCATCCGCGTCACTCGATCGCCAAAACTTATCAGGTTTGGGTACGGGGCGATCCCCCGGAACGCATACTACAAACGTGGCGTCAGGGCATCATCTTGTCCGGCAGAAAAACTTTGCCCGCGAAAGTAAAAGTTATCGATCGCGCGCAAGACCAAACTCTGTTAGAAGTCATTCTATCAGAAGGCAGAAACCGACAGATTCGGCGAACTGCCGAACAGTTGGGATATCCCGTGGTGCGCCTGCACCGCACAGCCATCGGCCCGATTCAATTGCAGCGGCCCGGTTCGCCAATATTGCCACCAGGCTGCTGCCGACCCCTAGAAGATGCGGAAATTATTTATTTATGGAATCTAGTCAACCTAACATCAATAAGCGTGCCAGTAAATTCCCAGGAGCACAGCATATGACAAAGAATTTATTGTTTTTATTCTTCAAAACCACTAAGCAGAAACGGCACTCCCAAGAGCCAGAAACAGCTCAGAAGAAGCTAGCGGAAATTGGAACTCAACTCCGTCAGTACCGCGAACAGCAGTCTATTTGTTTGGACAAAGTAGCCGTGGTAACAATGATTCGGCGGAATCTGCTGCAAGCCATCGAGGACGGTGAACTAGACCAACTTCCGGAACCAGTCTACACTCAGGGTTTGATCAAGCGCTACGCTGAAGCAATGGGTTTGGACGGAACTCAGTTTGCCGACTTTTTCCCGATCGAACCGCCGCCCCGATCGAGAACCAAGCTATCCTGGCAAGATGGGCCTCAGTTGCGGCCGATGCACCTCTACCTCTTTTACACATTTCTAATTATCTGTTCGGTCAATGTCTTATCTCAGTTGATGAGCGGTTCTGTTACCGCAAAAAACGGTGCGGGAGCCGAAGAACTAGCGCTTGGGCAGCAAGAACAAGCTCGTTTAGCTGCTGAGGCATCGAGAGCCTCACAAAATCAGAAACCGGATAGTTACGAGGCTGTCGAAGCAGTAAGAACAGGTCAGCGTTTAGATAAATCTGGCAATAAACCAGTGATGGTTAACGTCACTTTTAAAGCAGAATCGTGGATGCAGGTTGAAGTCGATGGTAAAACAGAGTTTGAGGGAACTTTGCCTTCAGGGACTGTTCGCACCTGGGGGGCTCAAAAGCAATTGGTAGTGGTAGCAGGTAACGCCGGCGGGGTAATGGTTGCCGTTAATAACGGACAAGCCGAACCACTCGGAGATCCTGGAGTCGCCAAAGAAGTTGTTTTTAAAGCAAAGGAACTCAATCCTTCAGCACCGCCCAAGAATGAAGGTTGAGTGTTAATTGGTAATTGTTAATGGGTAATAAATAGGTAATAGCGGGCAGTCCACAGATTTTAATTAGAATGTCGGTCTTTATTGACTTCTTACCCATTACCCCTTACCCATTACCAACTACCCCTTCTCCATTATCAATGTTTATTAGGAGCGCGCCCGGAGATGTAAGTCATAGTTTTGAGCCGATCGCGCACTTCCCAATTCAAAGCTTCTGGTCGATATCGCCACCCCCAATTTCCCTCTGCTTTCCCCGGAAAATTCATCCGCGCGTCTGTACCCAAACCCAACAAATCTTGATACGGAACAATTGCCAAATTAGCAATAGAAATCCAGCCCATGCGGATTAAAGACCAGTGAATTCCTTGGGGATCTATGCAGCCCAAATAACGCAAAACCTCATCTCTTTCGTAGTTTTGCAGTTGATTGAACCAGCCGACAGTCGTGTCGTTGTCGTGGGTACCCGTGTAAACTACGGAGTTGCGCTCGTAGTTGAAAGGCAAAAAAGGATCGCCAGGGCCCGCGCCGAAAGCAAACTGCAAAATCTTCATTCCTGGAAACTCGTATCGATCGCGCAAAGCTTCCACTTCAGGAGTAATTACCCCTAAATCTTCAGCGATAATCGGCAAGTTGCCAAACTTCTCATTAATTAGATCCAACAAAGCTATTCCCGGCGCTTTAATCCACTCTCCCTCGATCGCAGTTTCTTGTCCGCGCTTCACCGCCCAGTAAGCCTCAAATCCTCGAAAGTGGTCGATACGAGTCACGTCTACATAAGCGAAAATCGCTTCAAAACGCTCCACCCACCACTCGAAATTATTTGCTTGCAACTTCTCCCAATTGTATACGGGGTTGCCCCACAATTGACCTGTATTGCTGAAGTAATCTGGGGGAACTCCTGCCATTAAAGCTGCTTCTCCGGTGGCTTCATCCAAGCAGAATGTTTCTGGATGAGACCACACATCCGCGCTGTCGTGAGCTACATAAATCGGAATGTCGCCAATAATTTTAATGTCCCGCAGGTTAGCATAGCGTTTCAACTCCGTCCACTGGCGAAAAAACTCAAACTGAACGTATTTGTAGTAATAAATCTCAGCATTTAGCTGCTGACGCCACTTCTCTACCGACTCTGGTTTTCGACGGGCAATTTCTGTTTCCCAATTGTTCCAGCTAACACCGCCAAAGTGATCTTTTAGTGCCATAAATAAGGCGTAATCTTCCAGCCAATTCTCTTTGCTTTCGCAAAAAGCTGAGAATTCTTTTTGCTGGATAGGAGATGCTTTGGCTTTGAAATTTTCGCAAGCTTTTTTGAGCAAAGGCACTTTCAAGGCGATCGCCCGCTCGAAGTCTACATAATCGAGCGGAAATTCAGGTAAATTAGCGAAGTCTTCATCTGTGAGCAATTGATCGTCCCGCAGCAGTTCTGGGTTGATCAGCAGGGGATTTCCCGCCATTGCTGAATAGCACGAATAAGGAGAATTGCCGTATCCTGTCGGCCCCAGCGGCAATACCTGCCAGTATTGCTGGTCGCTCTCTACTAAAAAGTCAATAAAGCGATATGCTTCTATTCCCATGTCTCCAATGCCAAATCGACTGGGAAAGGATGTGGGATGGAGTAGAATGCCGCTCGATCGGGGAAAAAGCATAATCTATCTAAAGATATAGGAATTTAACATTGACAATTTGACCTATCTTCCCTATCAGTTAAACTTCGTAGTTTTTAGGGCGATTGTTAGGGCAAATACTTTTGTGATTGTCTCATATTTTCTGCGATAACGTGCTTACCCAATATTTTTATGGAACTCTACTCAGAAGTTATGAGTAGAGTTCAAAACATCAAAATCTGGAGTTACACGATCGCCCTGCTTTCACAGCTAGGTTTTTTTACCCAGGCTCGTTTGCTGCAAGAAAATATTTTGCTGGAGCGTAATCAGTTTCTGCTTAATTTTTAAATCTAACTTTTCTTTGGCTTTCGCCCCATCTCTCTGCAGTCGTAAATTGCCCGCCCAAAATCAGCCATCACTTAAGCAGAGCCAATGCACAAATCAGCCGACTGTTTTGTATCTAAAAAAACAGTCGGCTGCGGGATTACCTGAAAAAAGGCTGAGTTTAAGCTTGCTTGTTCAACAATTTCTGCACTTGTTTGAGAGCTATAGCGCCGACGTTGTAGGCAGCCCAGCCGCCCGCCAACAATACGGGCATCAATACTATTAGTATGCGGAAGTCAAAATCCATGAGTTCTCCTCCTAAAGTTTTTTAACAAATTCTCATAATCTATTTGTATCTCATTTTGTCGCCATTCTCCTGACTCTTTAACCAAATATTGTCGCTGAGAAAGTTCCTCTGCTGGCAGCCGAATAGACAGAAGGACATCGCTCCGCAGGAATTGAGATCGAAACTCACTCCTGGGCGGGCGATCGGCATTCGCTGCACCAATTATCCCACAATCTGTTTCGCAATCCCTTCCACAACCTTAGTTAGAGGGTCGTTAGGGAAGTGCAGCGCAAACACTCCCTTGCTGGCGAGCAGCATCATCTTGTCGCTGTGGGGCAGTACCCCTGCCACTGGGATGTTGTAAATACTCTCTACTTGCTGCTTCAAATCCTCGAAATCCAGGGATTCTGGGGCTTTATTGATCGTCATCAAAATCTTGGGAACTTCTAATTTGCGGGCCACATCTACCGTGACAGCCGTTCCCTGAAAATCTTGCTGATCCGGACGCAGAATCAGCAGCAGGATGTCGGAAATGGTGATGCTGAGGAGGGTTTCTTCGTTGAGCCCCGGGTGGGTGTCGATAAATAGGTAGTCTAATTCCAGAAACTCGATCAGTTCTTGAAAGCCGTCGGTAAGCAGTCCGACATCGTAGCCTTCGCGCAAAACTCGCGCTATTTCCCCTGCTTTAATGCTCGAAGGAATCAGGTAGAGGTTGCCGTTACTGGCTAATTTTGGCAGCAGCGAACTCACATTGTAGGCCGTATCCGCGATCGGACACCGGCCCCACAGGTAATCGTTCAGGCAGCGAGCCATGTTGCTCTCGCTGAAACCGAACAGCACGTGAATCCCAGGCGATTGAATGTCGGTGTCCACAATGGCGACCCGATTTCCGCCACGAGCGATAATAGATGCCAAGTTTGCTGTCGTGTTCGATTTGCCAGTTCCGCCCCGGTAAGAGTGGACAGAGATGATTTTGGACATGATCTGCGTATGAGGGTAAGAAACGGCGAGAACCTATTATGATGCAATTCTCTATGCAGTCGAGTTCTCTGTCATTCTTCCTTGCCCCCCAAATCCTCCTTGTCTGCTAAACTATCAATTTTTTCATCTTTTATCCTCTTTTCTGCGCCCCTGCGGTGCCGCATCTGTTTGGCTTTGGCTTGCAAATCGCTGAACTCGTCATGGGGTTTGGTTTCGGCTGAAATAGCACCGCCACCCGCCTCGCACGCACCCGTCGGTGAGCTGCTTTCCGATTCAGTCACAGGGGCGCGCTGCTTCTGCAGTTTGGCTTTTTCCTGCAATTGAGCTAAGTAGTCGTCTGTCTGACTTTCGACCTTGGGAAGGTCTGCGGTACTTGCAGTTATTTCTTGGGGTTCGGAAGGTACTTTTTCAGAGGTGTCTTGTTTGCTAATTCTCAGTTTATCTTTCTTTTGCTGCAATTCTTTAAAGAAATCAGATTCTGTGATTTCTGCGACTTGCTGTTCTTTTTTGGCTTGGTCTATTTCGATTTTGAAGACTTGTTTTACTCGATCGCTAATTGCTTTCCCGTATCCGGCTTTATTAAATCTCTCTGCTGATACAATGCTACCCCCAGTTAAGATTAATGCTAAGGCTGGCGCTGCCACAGGCACCCACCCTCCCAACAGAAAAATCCCAAAGCCGATCGCGCAACACCCGGACAGCAATGCTGCGAATGTCACCGTCAACTTCGCTGGGTGAGCCATCCGCGATGCCAACGTTCCTCCCACAATTGACCATCCCGAAATCCATAGGATTTCGGCCCATTCCGGCCAAAACCATAACATCGGTCTGTTGTCTAAAACTGCACTCAAAATTTGGCTGACTACTTGTGCGTGTGCCACGATCCCCGGCATGAATTGATTGCTTTGCTGTCCCCCACTGTAAGGAGTATAAAAGAAATCTTTAACGGTTTCTGTGGTATAACCGATGAGCACTATTTTATCTTTAACTAAATTTGGGTCAACTTTCCCCTCTAAAACATCCGTAATTCTGACTTGGTTGGCAACTTGCCGCCTGGAACGATAGTTAATTAATATTTGATATCCCCTGACATCGGTATTTGTGTATCCTCCGTCATTGCTTGCTAGTTGTTTTAATTGGGTTTTTCCCAGCCATAAAGATTGATCGGGCGCAAGTTGAGGAGAGATTTTTTGCCCTTGCAGGTAGCGGAGTGCTAGCTGGAGGTTGAAGGAAGCTAAAACTTGAGAGTCGTCATTGCAAAGATGTTTTTGGGCCGAGGAGTTGCCCTTAATTGTGGGGGGTTTCATAAATAATAATGCCCTGCGGAGTATGCCACCCGGATCGACTCCGAAATCTGCAAATCCCACCCGGTTTTGTGGTAGCCCCGGCGCAGGCGGAGAACCGGGATTGTCCGGGCTGCCGTCGGTGACTAAACATACCCCGATAATTCGATCGCTTTTTTGTAAAATTTTGGTTAATTCCTCGCGCCCGTCTCCTAAAGGTACGTCTCGCAGTACATCTAAACCGATGACTGCCGGCTGCATTTTGTCAACTTTTTGTAATGTTTCAGCTATTTTGCGATCGGATATCGGCCACTGTTTCAGTTTCTGAATGTCTGCTTCCGTAATCCCCACAACTAGCAAACGCGAGTCTGGCTGTTCTTCGGGACGCCACCTCACCATTTGGTCGTAAGCGCTTAATTCTAATGGTTCGAGTATTCCTAGTTGTCGGGCTCCCATCAAGGATAATGTTACTGCCGCGCTGGCAATTAATACAGACTTAGCCAATGCTAGTGATGGTTTATACATTTGACTCAATTGAGTCGCTGCCGATCGAATTTTATTAGATATTTTACTCATTATCCCAGCATAAAAGTTTGACTCGTTTCTGGAACAGCAGTTGTTTCACATTTCCCCCCTGCTGGAGACTTCCTCCATCTTAGAACACTCGGAAACTCCGACCGCTTTGTTACAAAAATTTACAGTACGTGGCGAGCAACTGTATCTAATGATACTTGCGGTTTAGGCAACCTGAGTTTTTCGACAGAGAATCCCTTGCCGCTCGAATTAATAAATGTTATTGATGATATGTCAAGGTATAAATTGTGTATCTGCGCCCTCGACTAGCAGCTCAAAAATATTTGTCGCCATCAGCGAATGCCTGTGTTTGGAATTATAGTGAAAGGTACAACAAAATGAAACGTTTTCTACATCGGGCTACACTTGCGGTCGCCGTATCTGCGATCGCAGCTACCGTACCCAGTTCACTTGCACCGATGCGCGCACAATCCCAGCCGCTTCTGCTGAGTCAAAATTTTAATTTCAAACCTCCCGACGTAACAGCCCCCACCAACCGACAAGGAGGGACACATCGCGGCAACAAGCTTTGTCCAGCGGGTTTATCTATTACTCCTTTAGTGCCTCCAACTAATATCGGTTTAACCCTAACAGAGTCTCCCACAATTTTTGTCTATGTTCCTCAAACCTCGGCAAAAATAGAGTTTACTGTCCTCAACGACAAGGAAGAGGAAGTGGTCTACGAAAAAACATTTAAACTGGACAAATCTGGGATTGTTGGAGTTACCATTCCTGCTACGGACAACAACAAATCCCTTGAAGTTGGTAAGCGATACGTGTGGTCATTTTCGCTCGTTTGCGACCCCGAAGACCGATCTGGAGATTTAGTTGTTAAAGGGTTCGTGCAGCGAATTGAACCGCAGGCAACTCTCAAGAGCGATTTGGCAAATCCCGACCCGATGACTAGGCTCAACGTTTATGCTCAAAATGGGATTTGGTACGAAACTCTCGCTACTTTAGCCCAAATGCGGCGTCAGACGCCGGGGGATGTGAAGCTGACAGCCAAGTGGACGCAATTATTGCAGTCCCAAGGACTCGAATCAGTTGCAGCTCAACCACTGGTTGCGCCTCTTTAAATCTCGATATTTCTTGAAGTTTTGTCGGTCTGCCGATGGCGATGTGAAAATTGACCCATTTACTCGATCGCGCCCGGGGCTAAAACTCCGGGTTAACATTAGAGATGCGATCTATAAATATTTCTACAAGTGGGTGGAAAATGAAACGTTTTATACATTTTACTGCACTGGCGATGACTGTATTGGCGATCGCCGTTACTCTCCCCAGTTTGCTTACACCGATGCAGGCTGTGCCTGCACCCATTCTGCTAAGTCAGAATGTTAATTTCACACCCCCAGATGTAACAGCCCCCGACAACCGGCAAGGGGGGACGCATCGAGGCTGTAAGTTACGGGATGGTTTATTCATTACTCCCTTAATACCTGAAAGCAATATTGGTTTAACGCTAACAGAATCGCCAACATTTTTTGTATATGTTTCTCAACCCGCAGCTCAAGTAGAGTTTGTTTTGCTAAACGCAGATGAATCAGAAGTAGTCTACGAAACTACTATCAAAAATGACAAAGCCGGAATTGTGGGAGTTAGCCTTTCTGAGAAAGACCAGACAAAAAATATTGAGGTTGGTAAGCGATATGTGTGGTCGTTTGCACTAGCCTGCGATCCGCTGGAGCGTTCTGGAGATTATATTGTTAAAGGATGGATGCAGCGAATTGAACCCCAGGCAAATCTCAAGAAGGATTTGGCAAATCCCGACCCTATGGCTAAGGTGATTGCTTATGCTAAAAATGGGATTTGGTACGAGACTCTTGCTACTCTAGCCGAAATGCGGCGCCTCGCACCCGATGATTCGCGGCTGACGACCGAATGGACGCAATTGTTGCAGTCCCAAGGACTAGAATCGATTGCCACTCAACCGCTAGTTCAGTCTTTTTAATAACGACTGTTCACCAATCATTGCTGAGTGTTTTCACAGTCAATTTTTCAATTCTTCAATCCAGTAACCGAAAGCAGCCAGGGTACAAGCCCCCGTCTTTATCCTGGCAACATCAAAAAATAGTATCCGATAACCAGTCCCCAGATTCATCAGTGATATCGCTTTGTTCAATTCTCAAATCCTTCAATTCTTCAATCCAAAATCCAAAATCCAAAATCTAAAATCGATTGATGGCTAATAACTTTCCGACAATTCTAGCTCTTGATTTTGACGGTGTGATTTGTGACGGACTAATCGAATATTTCCAAACAGCTTGGCGTACCTACTGTCAAATCTGGAAACCAGTCGAAACAGTACCCGATTCAGATTTAGCTTTGAGTTTTTACCGAGTGCGGCCTGCCATTGAAACTGGTTGGGAAATGCCGCTGCTGATCCGCGCACTACTGACAGGAATTTCCCCAGAGCAAATTTTGCTAGATTGGCCCAATATAGTACCGTATTTGTTGACCGAAAATAATTTAAAAGCGCAGTCTGTCGGTGCTATGTTAGACGGATTGCGCGATAATTGGATTGCTGAGGATTTAGCTGGGTGGCTGTCTTTGCACCGCTTTTATCCAGGGGTTGCCGATCGCTTGCACTCGTTGCAGGATAGTTCGGTGAAAGTGGCGATCGTCACTACGAAGGAAGGTCGTTTTGTGCGGGAACTTTTGCAGCTAGCAGGAGTACAAATGCCGTCTGAGTTAATTTTTGGTAAGGAATACAACAAGCCTAAACACCAAATTTTGCGGGAATTTTTGGCAGCGTCTGGCAAAGACTCGACTATCTGGTTTGTGGAAGATAGGTTAAAAACTTTGCTGTCGGTGAAGCAGCAGCCGGATTTATCTCAGGTGAGGTTATTTTTGGCTGATTGGGGTTACAATACTTCGCCCGAACGGGAATCTGTGGCTCAAAATCCACCAGTTCAATTGCTTTCTCTGTCCCAGTTTGCTGGAGATTTTGCCGATTGGCTGCCGCTCGAATGTTAATTTTAAATTTATTTACACTTGTGTTTTTTTTCGCTTTTCAAAGTCAAAAAACCACAAAATTTTACATCTTTTTTGTTGACTTTTGTGGAGTAGGCATGGTATTTTAATATAATCGGATGGTGGCAAAAATAATATTTTTGCCACCATCCGATTATAAGATAAGTATAACAGAAACTCCTCAAAAAAGCAAGGCTATCGACAAAAAAAATGTTTTTTTTCATAGACTATTGCAGGTAATCTTGACCTCAAAAACCAGGTTATTTTACTATTTATGCGGGCGCACACGAAGTGTTTTAGTCGATCGAACTGCGTGTATGACAAAAACTAAGCTTCGTAACCAAAAAGATGAAAAGTGTTTTGATAATTTCTCAGCTTGAAAGCTTTCTAATATTGAGACTTAAAACCCATGCTCGATTTAACTAAAGCAGCCAAGGCAATGCAGGGAATGAGCCAACATTTGAATGTGGAAGCTCAGGCCGCTCGCCAGCGTTTGGAAGTGGCTCAGAATTTGCTGGTAAAGGCGGCAGGCGAACAGGAAAAATTGGTGGAATTGCAAGAGAATTGGCGCGATCGCACTTTATTCAATGCTGCCACGCCGATCGAGCCATTGTCCGATCGTACCTACATCACCGCACCCCCCGCAGCTCACACAGTCTTTGCCACAGACGGATCGCAAATTTCCCCCAACCATCACGAAATAGCCTACTGCTACCTGCTAAACGTCGGCACAGTCATGCTGCACTACGGACAAAGCCGCCACCCAGTTTTAGACAGCGTACCCGAGGTTTTCTACAAACCCGAAGACTTGTACGGTTCGCGGCAGTGGGGAATTAGAACCGAAGAATGGATGGGATATCGGCGGGCAGTTTCCGAAGCAATTGCCTTAGCAGAAATGGGCTGCAATTGGGCAAAAGTTAACGACAATAAATTGCCCGCGCCAGCTTTAGCAATGGTAGACGGTTCCCTGATTTATTGGTTTTTGGAACAGTTACCCACCGATGCGCGCGATCAAATTTTGCTGCCAATTTTAGAAGCTTGGGACAAGTTGCGTTTAGCAGGAATTCCGCTGTTAGGATACTTAAGCGCTTCTCGCAGCAGCGAAAGTTTATCTTTTTTGCGGTTTGAAGCTTGCACCCACGAAGTACCAGACTGCATGACAAATTGCCCGAACGTCGGATTTGCCGCCACAATGTCTTTCGCCGAAAAAGCACCTTGTCAAGAATTTGAACCTTTGCGGGATGCCATATTGTGGGCAACAATCCTCTCACCGGGACAAAGAAGCCCTTTGTGGAAATCCCAAGCTCGAATTTTAGATTTGTACGGCGTTAATTCCGTCTATTTCTGTTACGTTCACGTGGGGACAGAAATTGCTAGAATAGAAGTGCCGGAATGGGTAGCACAAGATACAGCACAGCTAGATTTAGCATTAGGAATGATGCTGGCTCAAGTACACAAAGGCGGCGGCTATCCGGTGACGCTAGCAGAAGCTCACAATCAAGCGGTAGTCACGGGGGGCGATCGAAGTCGCTTTTTCGCTTTGTTAGAGCAGCAAATGATTAAAGCCGGCTTAAAAAATGTGGGAATTTCTTATAAGGAAACACGGAAACGTGGCAGTATTGCTTAAAGTAATAAGTAGAGTAGTCTTGGACGCAGAAACCAGGTTTTTACGGAAATATTGCATTTAAGCCCTTAATACAGATAAAAAAGCCGGTTTCTTTGGTATTGATGCGTAAGTTATGTATAGTTAAAATAAAGTTAAAAATGTTATATGCCAATAGAACTAATTATCTTAATTGCCTCGTTACTTGTATCTTGGCTGGTGTTTAATTGGGCTTTTAAAGTGTTGAAAGCTAGCATCGGGACAGCGATTGCTTTAGCAGCAATTGTGCTGGCGATGCAGTTATTGTTTGGCATCGGCCCAAATCAGCTTTTCCAACATATAATTCACTTGCCGGAAACCCTGGGTAAAATGATTTCGGGCAAGTGATCCGATTTAAGATTTGAGATTTGAGATTCTTTTAGATACCCGACTTCTTCCAGAAGCCGGGTATCTTAGGATTCCGAGAATTTTCCCTCTTCCGACTTCCATCGGACTGACATCCGTTACATCCGTTACATCCCGTACATTGCTCGTTGCCGAACTTCCTTCTTCCTTCAGATATTAACTTCCCAGCATTTGCAACTTGTACAAACTGGCATACAACCCTTCTTGCTGCAACAATTCTTCGTGGCTGCCAGACTCTACTAACTGCCCGCGTTTGAGCACTAAAATGCGATCGACATTTCGGATAGTCGAGAGCCTGTGGGCAATAATTATCGCCGTTCTGTCCGCCATCAAACGCTCTAAAGCTTCTTGAATTAAAGCTTCCGTCCCCACATCCAAACTAGCAGTTGCCTCGTCTAGAACTAAAATACTGGGATTGCGAATGGCCGCGCGAGCAAACGCTAATAATTGCTTTTGTCCCCCCGAAAGATTGGTTCCCCGTTCCCGCAATTGCGTGTCATAACCTTGAGGCAACTGTTCGATCAACCGGGCAACATTTGTCTTTTCTGCTGCTGCTTGAATTTCCTCAATCGAGTAACTTTCTCCCAGGCTGATATTGCTCTTCACGTCACCAGCAAATAGAAAGCCATCTTGGATAATTACGCCTATGTGCCTCCGTAACTCTGCTTGAGGCAAATCCCGAATATCCACATTATTAACCAGAATCCGTCCTCGGCTAGGTTCGTAAAGGCGGCACAGGAGACGGATAATCGAACTTTTGCCTGCACCGGTAGGGCCAACTAATGCTACTTTTTCGCCGGATTTGATGGTGAAATTGAGGTTTTGCAGGACATATTCGTCTTGTTTGTAAGCAAACCACACGTTGTCAAATTGGATTTCTCCCGATTCAGAATTCTGCGATTTGGCATTTTCTCCCCCCCGAAGCTTGGGGGAGTTGGCGGGGGGTGATGGGGGATTGTTAGGCAATAAACGATATTCTGAACTTGCTGGACTTTGATGATTATCTGCCATTTCTCGATCGAACGGAGACAAATTATAAGCAGTTGCCTCTGGATGTCCAGTTATCAACAACGGTGAATAACTTGCCCTTCTTCCTTCTTCCCTCTTTCCTCTTCCTTCTTCCTTCTTCCCTCTTTCCTCTTCCTTCTTGCCGCTAGTTGGATCTTTAATTTCGATCGGTTCGTTGAGAATATCGCTAATCCGTTCGACAGCGGTAAATCCTGCTTGAATTGCAGTGAATTTCTCAGCAAATTGCCGCAGCGGATCGAATAGACGCTGAGCAAATAAAATGAATGCCGAGAGAGTACCGAAGTTGAGATTACCGGCTAAAACCCTTTGACCCCCCATCCACAAAACGGCTGCGATCGCTACTAAAGCAATCCATTCTAATGTCGCAGATACGGCTGAGTCGTAAAATATAGTTTTGTCAACTGCTTTAATGTAGCGTTTATTGGTGACGCGAAACAATTCTGAGTTGAATCTTTCGCGGCGGAATAGCTGCACTACACCAATACCAGTCAAGTTTTCTTGCAGTTGGGCGTTGAGATCGGAAAGTTCTTCTCTGGTATTGTAATTTGCTATGCGATATTGGTACTGGAAATAAATTATGACTGCCGTAATTGGTATCATCATCAGCACCAACATTAAAGCTAGTTGCCACTGCATGGTAAACATGAAAATGGCAATTACTAAAATGGAAAATAAATCGCTGACAATGCCGATCGCCCCAGAAGAGAAAACCTCTCCCAAAGCTTCTACATCGCTGGTGAGGCGAGTCATCAATTTACCGACAGGAGTGCGATCGAAAAATCTCACTGCTAGCGATGTGACGTGGGCGAACAAATCATTTCTAATATCTGTAGTAATTATTTGCCCTACTTTCGTGACTAAATAGCCTTGAACTGATTGCAGTGCTAATCTAAGTGTTATAGTTAGCATCAGCAAAATAGCCAAAATATTCAACGCAGCAGATAGAGACAATCCCCGCAAGAATTCGTAGGTAGGTTCCGAGCGAATTACCGAAATTGCCTGTCCGATGAGAATCGGTTGAATTGCTCCTGAGACTGCTAGCGGTACTAATAGTGCGATCGAAATAATCAGCAAGCGTTTGCTGCGGGTTGCGTAAGATGCCAACCTCAGAAATAACCGCCAGTCTGTTTCCTGGCCGGATTTGTTTTTGGTTTCTGCTACTGGTGAGGAAATTGTCATCCGATTTTAGATTTTAGATTTTAGATTTTAGATTGCAAAAGCTATTATGCTGCTAAATTCGGCGGCTTTTGCTGAGGATATCGAGCTTTTTTTTCGCTGCGTGGCTTGTAGGGCGGGCTGGCGAGATCGGTTCGCTCAGCTTTGAGCACAAAAGCTGTACAATATATCCAACTAGCAATTGTAGCAAATAGAGTCAGTTAAATTAGGAAATATTCTACAGATCCAGCAAATTCTGGCTCCCGACAGCACTCAGTCGCCCATATTTATTACAACAGCGAATACCCGCTACTTGCCACTTTATGCCTTTAGACATAGAGTTTGCCACTGGTTTTAGTTACTGTGTCAAATGCTGGGTTTTCAAAATGCAGTGAACTGCATTGAAGAGATTGATTTTACATTTAACAGTTGCCCCAAAGAATGTGCATTAGACTTTTTGCTTATAACTTATGCAAGAAATAGAGACAGCCAGATTGTATCTGAGACAATTTACGCCAGAGGACTTAGATGAGTTGTACCGTATTTACAGTGATGCAGAAATAATGAAATACTTGAGAGGAGTTAAAACTAGAGAAGAAACAGAAATCGCCATTCATAATATGCTCAAACGTTGGGCAGAAAACAACTTCGGAATGTGGGCTTTAGTACATAAAATAGACCGTAAAATGATTGGTCGCTGCGGACTGGCTTTTCTGGACCAGACACCGGAAGTTGAGCTGGGTTATGCGCTAGACAAAGTTTATTGGAATCAAGGATTGGTTACAGAAGCATCTTTGGCTAGTCTTAACTATGGATTTCAAATATTAAACTTGGAGAGAATAGTTGCGATCGCACGCCCCGAAAATATCGCCTCGCAGCGGGTGATACAGAAAGTGGGCATGAAATATGAAAAAAATGCTCGTTATTACGAAACCGATGTACTCTATTACTCTATCTCGCGAGAAACCTACGAGTCAAAAGTAGTTTTGTAGGGTGTGCGTTGCACACCTTACTGTATTTAAATTACTCACATTGCAATTTGTCATTATTGCCTGCTGACAATTACGAAGTCCTTTGCAATTGCTTGTTAACTTTTTGAATTTTCTTAGCAAAATACTCTTGTCTGTGTCCCAATTTTTTAGCCACGTCCAACCCTTTTTGATAGGATTCCAAAGCTTTATCGTAAGCCTTCATCTCTTGATAAACTTGACCGATATTGTCGTAAGCATTCATCAATCCGTAGAGATTGTAAGCCCGCTCTTCTAACAGCAACTGCATTTGATAAATCCGCAAAGTCGGCTCCCATTGCTTTTGCGCTCGATAAAGTAAAGCTAATTTATCCAAAGCTTCGCTAGCTTGGGCATACTGTTGAATGGGGACGGCTAAATTGTAGGCTTCCTGATAGTATTGAGCGGCTAAATTTATTTGACCTATGGTTTGGTAATCACTGGCGATCGCAATTTTGAGCGGTGGTATAGCGCTGGGATTTTGCAGGTTTAAATACACCGATGCTAGTTTTTCCCTGGCTGCGATCGCCTTTAGGGGTTGTTTCGACTGCTGGTAAACGTAGGCCAACTGTCTCAGGGTATCTACCTCAGTTGGAGGGGTTACAGGCTGCGGAGGTGCGCCGTTTCCCGCAACAACAGCAGAATTTTGCACAGCAGAATTAGCAGCAAATAAATCGCGGTTTTCCTGAATTAAAGTAGCCAATTCCTCATACACGGGAGCAGCTTTATCGTAACTCAACCAATTGATGTGAATTAGCCCGATCGCCTTCAAAATCTGACCTTCAGCCAATATATCTTGGTTTTGGCGCGCCTTTTCGAGAATTTCTTGGTAAACTTCTACAGTCGGGCCTTTAGCGCGCACCTGCTGAAAAGCCGCAGCGAAGGCAGGGAGCAACTCAGTATTAAGTGGTACTTGGGATTTGACTTCTTTTTGAATTGCTTGCAACCGTTTAGTAATAAGCTGTAGTTCGAGGTTTTTACCGTTACTCCAAGCAACACTTCCCACCCGACTCAAAGCAGCAATTTCCGCCGCCGGCCCCAAATACCTCCGCAGCCGCAATTCTCGGAACCAAATTTCAAAAGCACCCGCGCCGTCTCCAGCTTGCAGTTTAGCGGCTGCTTCTAAGTTTAACTCCTCCAAAGCGGCTGTCAGTTCATCCCGCTGAGTGCTGCTCAAAGATTCGTTAGCGGGAGCTAGGGGATCGGGTGTGGTAATTTCTAGAGGATTAGGAGAAAATTGATCGAGGCCTGGTGGATTAGTTTGGGCGCTAGCAATAGAACCAGCACACAGCCACAAGAAAAGCAAGCACCCAATTGGCACAGAACTTCTCATTCTCAAAATTTGCTTGCCGCGATTCGGCATCTTTTCTGGAAACATCAAGTTTTGCATATCTACAAAACGGTATAAATTATGTCACAAAGATGGCACAAAAGCAAACTGTTCAACAAGAGCAACAAAATAAAACTTACCACACTGAGCAATTCTTTTGATTTAAAGGCGTTGGGCGATCCTCTTCGTTGGCGTAGCCCCCGTAGGGGCGGGCTTCGCCAACGTATTTTACACTTATTCAGTCTAGCCCTAATTCTGTTAACTGTTTGCACAGCTTGCGCCCCCCCTCCCGCAGTTGCAAAAGACCGCTCTTTTCCAGAAATGTCTCTAGAATTTTTGGGAGAGTACGAATTGCCAAAAATCAATTTTGAAGGAGTACCAGTCGGCGGTTTGTCAGCAATTACCTACGACCCCAAAGGTATTAGCGCAGTCACTTCCAAAGCTTATCGCTTTTACGCTCTTTCCGACGACCCCAGCGAAAACGGAGAAGCCAGATTTTACAGTCTCAGACTCGACCTCACATCAAGTGACCCCGGCAATATTCGACTGAAAAAAGTTACCGTGGAAGGCGTTACCTCCCTCAAAAAAGCAGACGGTGAAACCTTTTCTTGGGGTTCCATAAATCCCGAAGGCATCGCCCTTTCTCCCCGCAACTCAGTATTTGTCGCCAGCGAAGGCGTTACTCATGTGGGCATCCCTCCTTTTCTCGGAGAATTTGACCTCAAAACAGGGCAAATGCGGGGAAATTTGCCGATACCCAAGCGCTATATTCCCGATGCCAGCGATGAAAAACAGCAGCAAGGAGTGGTGGACAATTTAGGTTTTGAATCTTTAACCATCGACCCAGAAACCTTTAGTCCGGGCGGTCTCGATCCGTTTCGTTTGTTCGCAGCTACGGAAGCGCCGTTAATGCAAGATTTAGACCCGGAACAGGAAAAGAAAATCCGTCTTTTACATTATGTCATCGTCGATAAAACGCCGCAATTAGTATCGGAAAATCTTTACAAGTTAGACCAAGTTCCCATGACAGTTTTGAACGGTTTAACAGAATTAGTAACTGTAGGTGGCGGTCAGATTCTGAGTTTAGAACGTTCTTTTGGGCTGTCGGGATACGGCGCTAGGATTTATCAAGTAGCGGTTGGGGCGGCTACAGATACTTCGAGAATCCAGAGTTTTAAAGGACAAGTGGCAGTCGAACCTGTTAAGAAAAAGTTGCTGCTAGACTTAAGCCAACTCGGAATTCCGCTGTACAATTTAGAGGGGATGACCCTCGGCCCGCGCTTGCCAGATGGCAGCCAGAGTCTAGTTTTGGTCAGCGATGACAATTTTGATGAAGCGCAGAAAACTCAGTTTATCTTGTTGAGTTTGAAGGGCAAAGGTTAAGTTAGAAGGGCGGGCTAGAAGCCCACCCCACCCCACAAGAAGATTTATTCTTTGTGAAACAGTGAGATTGCCTGTTTATGAAAACAGTACAAGAAAATTCACTCTTTGTGGAACAGGCATCTTGCCTGTTCACCAACAAGTTAAATCACATTTATCCAACTATAAAATACCCTAATTATGCCAACTCGTAAGACTTTGCAATTACCAGAAATAGAACTTTCCTACCTAGAATGGCAGCCAGAAACAGCGAAAGAAAAAGTTCCGCGTTTGCTGCTGCTGCACGGTTTAGCAGATAGTGCGCCTGTCTGGACTAACTTCGGCAATTACTTGTCCAACCGCTATCATATTGTAGCGCCAGATATGCGCGGTCACGGAGAAAGTAGCAAACCGAAAACAGGCTATACTTTTAAAAGTGCGATCGCAGATTTAGAAGCTTTGATGGCACATCTCAACTGGCCCGACGCCCACATTTTAGGACATTCTTGGACGGGCAAACTAGCACCGATTTGGGCGAGGCAAAATCCCGATCGCTTTTGCAGTATGATTTTAGTAGACCCCATCTTCATCACCAAAATGCCCGCCGCCATTAAACTCACCTTGCCAATTGTTTACCGAAAATTAGACTGTCTCAAATGTGTGGGCCCGTTTGCGACTTTATCCCAAGCAGAAGCAGCAGCAAAACAATCGGGAGAATACGCAGATTGGAGTGACGTGCAGCAAATGGTATTCCAACAGCAAATCGAACAAAAATCCGACGGGAGTTGGGGCAGTAAATTTGCGATTGCAGCCAGAAATCAGATATTTGTAGAAGTAATGAAAGTTGCGGGTTTAACTGAAAATATTGAGATACCGACTTTGTTTGTACAGCCGGAAAAAGGCGTAAATCGCATGGCTTGGCAAATGCAGCCATACAAGAGATACTTGAAAAATCTTACTGTTGCAAAAGTACCGGGGAATCACTGGTCTTTTTTGACTGAACCGGAAACTTTTAATCAAACTGTGGCAGGTTTTTTAGAGGGCACTAGACAGTGAATTTAGAAATTATCGCACATCGGGGATTTTCGGCGATCGCCCCCGAGAATACTTTAGCAGCTTTTGAGCTGGCGATCGCCCGTGGAGCTCATTCGATCGAATTTGACATCCAGCTATCCGCCGACAACGTACCAGTGATTTTTCACGACGCAACATTAGATAGAATCACTGGAGTTTCTGGCAAAGTTAGGGAAACAACCCTGTTTGAATTGCAGACACTTAATGCCGGAAAATGGTTTAGCGATGAATTTTCCCAAGAAAAAATTCCTACCTTAAAAGAATCATTAGCTATCCTCAAAAATGTTGACAAATTTCTTTACTTTGATGTCAAACCTCACTGCGAGTGGTCGGATGCAGATGTCGCGGATTTTGTCAACACTTTGAAGGGCGAAGACATCCAACACAAATGCGTTATTACCTCTTTTAACGATGGATTTCTGGAACAAGTGCGGCGGCTATCTGGCGATTTGGCGATCGGACACATTGTTGCTAATCTAGAAGCATACAAAACTCAATTAGCTCAAGCTGTGGCGCATCGGGATAATTTGATTAGCAGCCAGTACCGCGTGTTGCTGGAAAACCCCGCACTAATTCAAGAAAGCCGGAGTCAGGGAGTTGACATTGTGGCCTGGACGGTGGACGATCGAGCGGATATGCAAAAGTTAATTGATTTGGGTATAATGCGGATAGTCACTAATTGTTTGATATAATTTCTTAACCGCAGATGAACGCAAATAAACGCAGATAATAGATGAATTACTTTCGCCAAAGCATCCACGAAATGTCTGGCTATGTGCCGGGGGAACAGCCACCGATAGGCACAAAAGTTATTAAACTAAATTCTAATGAAAATCCCTATCCGCCTTCTCCCAAAGCCTTAAAAGTGCTTCAGGAAATAGACGGAGAAATGCTGCGGCGCTATCCAGATCCAACTGGCAAACTTTTCCGCATTGCTGCTAGTAAAGTTTTGGGAGTTGCTGACGATTGGATTGTTGTAGGTAACGGCAGCGACGATTTATTAAACTTGATAGTTCGCGCTGTGGGCGAATCTGGGAAACAGATTGTTTGTCCTGCGCCCACCTATGTATTGTACCGCACTTTGGCAGCAATTCAAGATGCAGAATTTGTTGAAGTTCCTTATCCCGACGACTACAAGTTACCAGTCGATTTGCTAATAGCAGCCCAGGGTGCAGTGACATTTGTAGCTTCGCCAAACAGTCCATCGGGAACAGCAATATCGGTTGCAGATTTGGAGAAACTGGCTAAAGAGTTATCGGGCGTTCTTGTCATCGACGAAGCTTATGTAGATTTCGCCGAAGACAATGCTTTGAACTTGGCAAAAAAGTACAGTAATGTTATAGTTTTGAGGACGCTTTCAAAAGGTTATTCCCTAGCAGGATTGAGGCTGGGTTTTGCCATAGCCAATCCGGCGCTGCTGGCAGAATTAAATAAAATCAAAGACAGCTATAATGTGGATGCTTTAGCCTATGCAGTGGGGGCGGCTGCGATCGCCGATCGAGACCACAAAACAGCGAACGCCGAAAAGATTAAGGCTTCGCGAGCAAAACTAGCCGTTAGCTTCAAGGAATTAGGCTTTGACGTTTGGCCCTCGCAAGCCAACTTTTTGTTAGTTAGGCCACCAAACGGCGATGCAGAAAGAATTTATCAAACACTCAAAGTACGGGGAATATTGATTCGATACTTCAATCAGCCGCGATTAGAAGACAAATTGCGGATTAGTCTAGGTACGGAGGAACAAAATCAAATATTGGTTAAAACTTTGAAAGAAATCCTATAAATAACGATCGCACTAAAATTAGTTTCTAGTGAGGACTTTAGTCCTATGATTTTTAGGGAGACTTGCATTCCTCACTACAAAGATCTTGATTACTGATAATTATTAGGATTATCAATCGCCAACCCTGCCGACTGAGCAATATCCAGCAATCTGTTGTCCGCCGAAACAAAAATTAGTTGAGTTTCTGGCATGGATGTTAAAACAGATTGAACGCGCAAAGCAGAGGCCAATTGCACAGCATCATAAGCCCGCAGTGGATATTGAACAATCAATTGACCCGCCCTTTCAACCAGTGCCAGATCAACTTCGATAACTCTATACCGACTATTGAATTCGGAGCGAAACTTTGCAATAAGTGCAGCAACTTCCGCAGCAGTTATACCGCCTTCACGTTGTCTGCGTGCAAAAGCACTAAGAACTTCCACCCAGGTGATGCGGACTACAAGCAGCGAGTTACCAGTCTGGGAATCCGTGAGCGTTTTTATCCAAGGGCTGCCAATTTCAACCACATATCTTTTGATGAGGGCGCTGCTATCCAAAAAATAAATGTTTACCACGGGCCGCGATCCTCGATAATAATTTCTGACAGAGGCTTGCCCGGTTTTGCCCCTAACCTTTTAGCCAATTCATACACATCTTCATCAGTGACAGCCTCGACGTTATGGGGATCGTTAGGTAGTGGAGTCACCAACCCTCGGTCAACTAAAAACTGGATTGCCAATTCTGCCTGCTTTTTTGGATCATCTGGCCAGAGTTGAATCTGCACAGTTTCCCCATCTTTGAAAGACACAGAACTCAAGGGACGAAAAACCCCGTTTTCGTAGATAGCAGTAATAGTTTCTGGCATAATTAGCCTCTTAATTAAATGCTTTGACTTATTGTACTTCTTTTAATTACTTCGTTGCCACCACAGCCAAGTTCCAAGCTAATCGCTTCATCAAAGGCAACTTCTTCAAAAAGCCATCCCACCCTTCTAACCTAGAATATTCCGGTTTCAATCTCTCTTGTTCAATGATAATCTTTTTCCAATAACGCTCCTCATTGGGATGCACTTTTTCGATCAAATAAAAGCGTAAAAAGATCCAAAGCGATGTCAGCCAAAACGTATCGTAAGCCGTCTCAGAAAACAAAGACTTAACACAATTCACAATATTAATATCCAGAGGAGTTTCATCCTCCGTCCGCACCTCAGTAGCCATCCTACGGTAAACATTAATCACAGGATTGTGCTTCATCGGGTCCCAAAAACAAGCTTTACCCCCAGGCTTTAGGACGCGGTGCATTTCGCGAATTGCCTTTTCTGGTTCCGGTAAATGGTGCAACAAATTAGAAGCATAAACAATATCAAAACTATTGTCCGGGAAATCCATTGCCATTGCATTCACCGTGCAGCCGTCTATTGTGACGCCGTTTTTCTCAGCCAATTTCAGAGCAACTTCTACCATGCCCTGAGAATAGTCAGCAGCCACACACTTGGCACCTTTTTTAGCAAAATAAACGCTATTTTCTCCCGCGCCGCAGCCTAAATCTAACAGGCGTTTGCCTGTAATATCGCCCATTTGCTGGACGATAAATCTATTTTCTGGGGCGGTACAAGCTTCAAAGTAATCATTGACTCGAATGCCGTCAATATCGATTGTGGATGCCCAAGCATCGTGGAATTGTCGTTCTTTTTTTAAAGTTTCGTCTTGCATTTTTCAAGAGTTGGTTATTAGTAAAAACAGTAATTTTAAACCGCAGATAAACCGGGATTAAGGCAGATTAATTGAGATTTATCTGCTTCGATCTGGGTTCGTCTGCGGTTTGTTTCAAGAAAAATGGCTGACACTAAATTTATCAGCGCTGTGCTTTTGCAACAACTTGATTTCCGATCGCAGTTGGCTGTTCCGAGGCTTTTTCAGGATTAGACTGCAATGCCTGATACAGGCGATTTAAAGCGCTGATGTATGCTTCTGCGGACGCTACGATAATGTCAGTATTGGCTGAGTGACCGGAAAATACTTTGCCTTCGTGCCGCAAGCGAATTGTTACTTCGCCGATCGCATCTATGCCCGCTGTCACCGACTGTACAGAAAACTCGATCAACTCGTTGGGTACGTTTACCACCCGGTTAATTGCCCTGTAAATCGCATCCACAGGCCCAGTGCCGATCGCAGCATCGGTCAATTCTTCGCCCGCCGGATTTCGTACAGTGACGGTTGCTGTGGGCCGAGATTTGTCGCCGCAAGAAACCTGTACCAATTCTAACCGGAACAGTTCCGGTGCTTGGTGCGCTTCGTTATTGGCGATCGCCTCTAAATCCCAATCAGTAATCTCTTTTTTCTTATCTGCCAAATCCTTAAACTTGACAAAAGCCTTATTTAGCTCATCGTCTGCCATTTCAAAACCCAACTCTTTCAAGCGAGTGTGAAATGCGTGGCGGCCGGATAATTTACCCAAGACGATTTGGTTTTCAGTTAAGCCGATCGACTCAGCGTCCATAATCTCGTATGTCCGCTTATTTTTCAGCACCCCATCTTGGTGAATTCCCGACTCGTGAGCGAAAGCATTTGCCCCGACAATCGCCTTATTTGGCTGCACCAACATCCCCGTCAAATTGGAAACCAAGCGGGAAGTTTTGTAAATTTGGCGCGAGTCAATATTTGTCAGCGGTTCCTCAGAATCCGCAGCCCGGCCCAAGAACGGATTATAATATTTGCGCCGCACGTAAAGCGCCATTACCAACTCTTCCAGAGCCGCATTTCCCGCCCGTTCGCCAATCCCGTTAATCGTGCATTCTAACTGTCTGGCGCCATTTTTCACAGCTTCCAAAAAGTTAGCAACAGCCAATCCTAAGTCATTGTGACCGTGCACCGAAATAATTGCGCGATCGATATTCGGCACATTTTCCTTAATTCCCCGAATCAAAGCCCCAAACTCGCTCGGAGTCGTGTAACCGACTGTATCGGGAATATTAACAGTAGTCGCACCGGCTGCGATCGCCCGTTCTAGAACCTGATACAAAAACTCCGGTTCCGATCGACAAGCATCTTCCGGCGAAAACTCCACATCCTCCACAAAAGACTTAGCGTAAGCCACCATTTCCGGCACAATTTCCAGAACCTCAGCCCGCGTCTTTTTCAGCTTATACTCCAAGTGAATATCGGACGTAGCCAGAAACGTATGAATTCGCGAATTTACTGCGGGTTTGAGAGCCTCGGCTGCTGTTTTAATATCCTCCTTTCTCGCCCTCGCTAAACCGCAAATTGTCGGCCCATTTTCTGTGCCAACCGATCGGGCTATTTTTTGGACTGCCTCAAAATCTCCCGTGCTGGTGAAAGGGAAACCCGCTTCAATCACATCCACGCCCAATCTCGCTAACTGGCGAGCGATCGTCAGCTTTTCATCCACATTCAGAGATGCACCCGGAGATTGTTCTCCGTCGCGCAAAGTCGTATCGAAAATAATAATTCGGTCTTGACTTGGTTGAGTTTTCATAGCTCTAAAAAAGTGTTTTCCTGATTTTTACTTGTCCGTTTTTCTGGATTTTTAGCCTCCAGTCAGTCGATTTTAGATTTTAGATTTTAGATTTTAGATTTACTCCACAGATGAATCTGGGAACTTGAACCTTAGTCTAAAATTTTGGGCTACTGGCGGCTCCTATCGGAAAGCAAGTATGCGTTTTTGGGCGGGGGCACCAGTCCCGTGTTTCGCGCCAATAACGAATAATTAATAACCCATAACCCATAAGTGCTGACTAATAACTACTGACTAATGACTAATAACTACTAACTACTGACTAATGACTAATAACTACTGACTAATAATCCATCTTCTCGATATGTTCCCTAATTTCATTTAGGTCTATATACCTATCTGTAGCATTTCGTAACTCTCTAGCAATCATTCCTTCGGTTGATACCACAGTAATATGAGTATTTTTCGAGCGGAGAAGTTCGATCGCCCGCTCAAAATCTCCATCCCCGCTAAAGAGCACAACTTGGTCGTATTGATCCACGGTATTAAACATATCAACCACAATTTCTATGTCTAAATTAGCCTTTTGAGAATATCTGCCCGAAGCATCGTCGTAATATTCCTTAAGAATTTTAGTGCGAACCGTGTAACCTAGACTGATTAAAGCATCTCGAAATCCCCTTTGATCTTGGGGGTCTTTTAGGCCCGTATACCAGAAAGCATTGATCAAGATGACATTCGGCTGCGAAGTTTTGAAATATTCGAGCACCCTGCGAGGATCAAAAAACCAGCCGTTCTTTTGTTGAGCGTAGAACATATTGTTCCCGTCCACAAAAATAGAAAGGCGGTTCATTAAGTTTGTCATAGAAACTTAGACCTAATAATTGTAGAAAGAAGTTAATCTAAATATCACATTTTAGCAACATGGAGCTAACTGAGGCAATAGATTAGACTTCAGAAAACTCCATCTCCCCAGTATTTCATATTTTCGGCTCTACCGCCAGAGGGTTCTTTTAACCCTGCTTGCATTTGAGCGAGGGGCCCTCACAAACTATACGCCTCGTAACTCAATACCGGCTGCCGTGTCAAGGTTAATGGCGCCTTCAAACTACCGCGCCCACCGCCCTACCACCAAGCAGGCATACCGAAACGCATAGCAGTAGATTTTGCTCCCCTGATTTCATAGCGCAGACTACCTCCGCTCAAGCCTTTTTGCTTTCAAGGGCCCAGCGAGCTAACTCTGTCCGGTTGTGCAGACCTGTTTTACCCAGCATATTGCTGACGTGGCTTTCGATAGTCCGCTGGCTTACATTCATCACGTCTGCGATCTGGCGGTTTGCCATGCCCTGCGCTAGCAACTGTACCACCTTTAACTCAGTGGGAGTCAATTCGACATTGCGGCGCGCCTTAATTTTTGGGCCACTCTCCATACCGGGATTTGAGTGGCGAATCAAGCGGGATGCTGCTTTCAGAGAAGATTCCACTTGGGCTACCAGTTCTTCTGGTTCAAAAGGCTTGACTATATAAACGTCAGCCCCAGTGCTCAAGCCTTTTACTCGGTCTGAACTTTGACCTTTTGCGGACAAGAAAAGAACCGGAATCCAGCTAGTGCGAGGGTCTTCCCTGATGTGTTTGACTAAAGTGTAGCCGTCCATTTCCGGCATCATCACGTCGCAGATAATCAAGTCGGGAACTTCTTGTTCTAGTTTTTCCAGAGCGTCTCTGCCGTTTTCTGCTGTAATGACGTTGTAACCCCGAAACTCCAAGTAGTCCTTGACGAGCAAGATCAAGTTGGGGTCGTCGTCAACCAGCATCAGCCGTTTTTGCTCTCCTGAATTATTGTCCTTTGTCATGTTTATTCCCGCTAAAGTATCCCGCACACTTCCTTGTTTTCACTTCTGTTTTTTCCGTCAGTCCCCCGCCACCAGGCTGGGAGTGGAGGACGACGGTCGGCTGAAGGGATGGCGGTGAGGGAAAGCGGGGCGGGTATTACCGCTTTCCAACCTATAATTGACGGCTGTTTGTCAGTGTCTTACGACCTGGAATGCAGCCCAAACCTGTAATGGACGATCGCCCTACCAAGATCAGCCTTGATTGATTGGAGACTCCCTAACAGAGCCCAAGTTAAATAGTTAATCTCGATCGGTTCAATTTCAGGTTAATGCCCCGGTTTTAAATGATACTTCTGATATAGAGAAATTTAAGCAGACTCCCTACTTACGTATTTAACTTCTTTTAGTGTAGTTTGGCAACCTGCTTAGTGTCTGCCACTGAGAAATTTTTGCACAAAATTTCACAGTTCCTCGGATAGATTTTTTTTACTGTACCTTTTGAGAAACACCAGGAACACGGGAAGCCGCACAAGTAAGACAAGAACCTAACTACAGTTTTATTGAACTGTAGCAGGTGCGATCGCCCGGACGCCAAACTGTCTCAAATTCTCACCCTTAACCTTAAATTTAACACTTTACCTATAACCCTGTACTTTAAACAGCGCTATACTTAAATGTTTGGCTGGGCCTCAGAAGGCACAGGCAAAGGATGAGTCAAGAAAGCGTATTCTTGAACCACCTTTGAGTTTAGGAGATGTTCCTGAATAATTCTCTCAATGACGGGTGGAGTAACGTCGCGATACCACACTCCGTCTGGATAGACTACCATAATCGGGCCAGACGCGCACACTCGCAGGCAATTGGCTTTCGTGCGAAAAACGCAGGTTGGCCGAGTGGCACTTGGCTTGTCCAACCCCAATTCTTGCAAGCGTTTTTTTAAGTAATTCCAAGCCACCAGACTCGTTTGTCGATCGCAGCACTTGGGCACGGTTTGGTCGGCACAGATAAAAATATGCCGCTCGATTCGATCGATTCCCAGGCTTTGGACGCAAGCACTCAAGCCTTGGCTGCAAGATTCCTCGTTATTTTCTGTCATTGTCTTCATCAATCAAAAGTAATTGGTTAGCGCTCTAAAGTCATCACCACAGCCCCCACTCCCCCTTCTCCTTCCCTCCAACTCATGCTCGGTTCGGGAACCCGTACTGACAACTAAGTTGCGATCGCCCCTGACTAAAGCTAAATTAGCACTCAGGAGTCGAGAGTGCTAATATGTCAGTTGTAAGTAGTCCGCTGTTGCTTTCATCGTGACCCCTGACGACTGACTCACGACAATCTGTAATCTGGAGATTTATTTATGGCAGCAGTATCACTGAGTGTTTCTACCGTTAAACCGTTAGGCGAGCGCGTGTTCGTAAAAGTAAGCGCTAGCGAAGAAAAAACCGCCGGCGGCATCCTTCTGCCCGACACAGCAAAAGAAAAGCCCCAAGTAGGCGAAGTCGCGGCCGTGGGCCCCGGCAAGCGCAATGACGACGGCAGCCGCACTGAAATGGAAGTCAAAGTCGGCGACAAAGTTCTCTACTCGAAATACGCCGGCACCGACATCAAACTCGGCACAGACGAATACGTCTTGCTTGCAGAAAAAGACATTCTGGCGATCGTTAACTAATTAATCATTAGTCATCAGTCCTTAGTCATCAGTCATTAGTTTAAAGCGAACGCCGCCAAACAACTAATGACACGGGACAAATGACTAAAATCCATAATCCCCAATCCAAAATCTCAAACCCTCAAATCCCCAAAAACTATGGCTAAGCGTATCATCTACAACGAAAATGCACGTCGCGCCCTCGAACGCGGTATGGACATTTTGGCCGAAGCAGTGGCCGTAACCCTCGGCCCCAAAGGCCGTAACGTGGTTCTCGAAAAGAAATTCGGAGCTCCTCAGATCGTCAATGACGGCGTTACCATCGCCAAAGAAATCGAACTAGAAGACCACGTAGAAAATACAGGCGTTGCCCTGATCCGTCAAGCAGCTTCCAAAACCAACGACGCAGCAGGCGACGGTACCACAACTGCTACCGTTTTGGCTCACGCAATGGTCAAAGAAGGCCTGCGTAACGTAGCAGCCGGTGCAAATGCGATCGCCCTCAAGCGCGGTGTTGACAAAGCAACGACGTTTTTGGTAGAAAAAATTGCCGAACACGCCAAACAAGTAGAAGATTCCAAAGCCATCGCTCAAGTCGGCTCCATCTCTGCTGGTAACGACGATGAAGTCGGTCAAATGATTGCTAACGCAATGGACAAGGTGGGCAAAGAAGGCGTGATTTCCCTAGAAGAAGGGAAGTCTATGACCACCGAATTGGAAATCACCGAAGGGATGCGCTTCGACAAAGGCTACATTTCTCCCTATTTCGTCACCGATACTGAGCGGATGGAAGCGATTCTAGAAGAACCCTTCATCTTGCTGACAGACAAGAAAATCGCTCTGGTACAAGATTTAGTACCTGTGCTCGAACAAGTAGCTCGTTCCGGCCGCCCGCTGTTGATCATTGCAGAAGACATTGAGAAAGAAGCTTTAGCTACTCTCGTTGTCAACAAACTGCGCGGTGTGTTGAACGTGACTGCTGTGAAAGCACCCGGTTTTGGCGATCGGCGCAAAGCCATGTTAGAAGATATCGCCGTATTGACCGGCGGTCAACTAATCACCGAAGATGCCGGTTTGAAACTGGAAAACACCAAGCTCGACATGATCGGCAAAGCCCGCCGCATCACCATCACCAAAGACAGCACCACAATTGTTGCCGAAGGTAACGAAGCCGCGGTCAAGTCCCGCTGCGAACAAATTCGCCGTCAAATGGACGAAACCGAGTCTTCCTACGACAAAGAGAAGCTGCAAGAACGTTTGGCCAAATTGGCTGGCGGCGTCGCAGTCATCAAAGTCGGTGCGGCTACCGAAACAGAAATGAAGGATCGCAAACTGCGTCTTGAAGATGCGATCAACGCTACCAAAGCTGCAGTTGAAGAAGGAATTGTTCCTGGTGGCGGTACAACTTTGGCTCACCTGACTCCTCAATTGGAAGAGTGGGCTAACAGCAGCCTCAAGGGCGAAGAATTGACCGGTGCTTTGATTGTGGCACGGGCTCTGGCTGCTCCTCTGAAGCGGATTGCTGAAAATGCTGGTTTGAACGGCGCTGTGATTGCTGAGCGCGTCAAAGAAAAGCCGTTTAACGTTGGTTTCAACGCAGCGACAAATGAGTTTGTCGATATGTTTGAAGCTGGTATCGTTGACCCTGCGAAGGTGACTCGTTCTGCTCTGCAAAATGCCGCATCTATTGCTGGTATGGTGCTGACAACCGAGTGCATCGTCGTTGACAAGCCTGAACCGAAGGATGGCGCTGCTGCTGCTGGCGCTGGCGGCGGCATGGGCGGCGGCGACTTCGATTACTAATCGATAGTTTGATTACTAATAGCTAGTTTGATGGGGCGGGCTTTAGGGCCCGCCCTGTTTGTTATATTTGGGAAGTGCTTTGGCGTTGCACAATTATAGTAGGATTAAAAAATTGAGCTAGTTAGCAAGTAGCAGGTAGATGAATACTCTATTTTTAGATTTGGAGTTTGGGCCAATTTATGGTTATTTTAGAGGAAACTATTTTCCTACAGAAATTGGGGCCGTGATATATGATGTAGAGCGCCATCAGCTTTTATTTGAGAGTAAAAAATTATCCTATGATGTATTCCTTGTTATCAGGAAAAATATTATCAATGACATTGGTAAAACTGTTGGATTTTCGGAAAGAGTGGCAAACCTTAAAAGAGGAGAGTATCAGAAAGTATTCGATCCGAGCTATCGGTTAGAAAAGTCTGATCAAGTTATAGCAAGAAAGCTACGCTCCCAATGCCTAGATGAATTACGCGAATACATTCACAACCTGTTTAAGATACATCAAGTTGACCAGATTGTGTTTTTTGGTGGGAGGGAGGATATCAAGATTTTGAAAATGGCAAAAGTCAATATATCGAATATTCAAGTTATTGACATACAACTTGTTATTGAAAAGGAGATAGGCTATCTCTTCTCTCTTGACAAAATATCGTTGATTATCGGATTTTATGCTAAAAATAAATGCTTTGGATCAAAGAATTTTAACTATAAATTGCCATTAAAGTATAAAAATAAGATGAAACCTCATTCAGCATTTGGAGATGCTTGCAGAATTTTCATAGTGTGCAAGGAGTTTTGCGCTGTTAAATCAGAGTTGGTGCAGCAATGTAATATGTACTGCGAAATTAATAAAATCCCTAAAGCAAATGTCAATAGGTTAACAAGCTTAAATGTATTGCACTCCCAACCATCTAGCCAATTGAAAGTAACACTCCTGTTAGAAACCCTCTCTTCAGGAAAGGTTTCTGCTTCTATTTTTGAGTTTCCCCAATGTCGAGTTGAAGCAGCAAGTCGAGAAGAAGCAATTACCAAAATTCAAACCACATTTTTAGAACGACTTAAGCATATTGAAACTCTTTCCTGGGAAGTCCCGATTCAAACTTCAGAACCCGCCTGGATGCAATTTGCGGGTGTGTTTAAAGACGATCCAGATTTTCAGGAAATTATGGACGAGATTCGTGCCGAACGTACCTCTGACGATGACTCTGAAATCGATCCCTCATACTACCTGTAGAGGTGATTTATAGGATAGTAAGCTAACATGAATCTATCATTTAAAGATTTAAAGTTTATTATAGAAGCCATTGAACATCAAATCAATGCCTATCAAGAACGTTTGCAAGTAATTGAAGATGTAGATGAGGATGAGGCTGCCGATCAAGGCAACGATATTAAATTTTTAGAGCTTCTACTAGCAGACATGAAGAGAGGTTTAGAGCAGAATACAACTGAACGAGAAGATATCGCTTATGAACAAGCGCTATCTGAAGCCCTAGAAGAGACTTTTGCAGAGTGGGAAACTAGCGAGGCGATGACGGCGGAGGAGGCTTGTGAACGGATCAGAGCAATTTCATATCAAGCTCTTGAATAACTTTGAGAGAAGGCAGCAAAAACTGATCCGCCTAAGTGCATAATCTAAATGTGGCTTTTATTACCTTTGAATAACCACCCCCACCAATTATGAAACTTTACCATACTCCCATTTCCCCCAACTCCCGCCGCGTGTGGATCGCTCTCTTAGAAAAAAACCTCGACTTTGAATTAGTAGAAATCCACTTAACCGGGGATAACTTACAGCCTGAATTTGGGGCAATGAATCCTTTTCACCGCATCCCTGTTTTGGTCGATGATGACTTCACTGTCGTCGAGTCTCTAGCAATTCTTGACTATCTAGAAACGAAGTATCCCGAACCGGCAATGCTGCCAAAAGAACCGAAAGATTTGGCAGTTGTGAGGATGGTAGAATTGGTCACGGTTAACGAACTTATACCGCAACTTTACCCCCTAAGCAGTGAAAAAATGGGACGGGGAACTCCCCAACCGCAGGAAATCGAAAAGGCTAAGGAAAAAGTCGATACTGTGCTGAAATTCTTTGAAGGCTTGCTGGACGATCGCCCTTTTTTCGCTAGCAACAGTGTCACCTTTGCCGAGTGCGTTGCCGGCACCGTCGTGCCCTTGCTATCTTGGGTTGGTGTGTCCCTAGACAGCTATCCTAAAATTAAAGCTTGGTGCGATCGACTAATGTCGCGTCCCTCATGGCAGCAAACTCAATTCACCGAGGCAGATTTGGCGGCTTACGCATCTCGAAGACAAAAATTTCTGGCACAATCTGAAGCCTCATGAACAAATCAACTCTCAAGCGATCGCTTTTTTTCTAGCTGTTTTTACCTCCATCCAAATTCCCATCGCAGCAATGGGGCAGCCCGCCGCCCGATCGAACTACGAAGCAATTAGCGCTAAACAGTTCCTTGCCGATCGCAAAATTACCGTCTCCAACCCCAAAGATATCGCAGTAAAACTCTTTAGCAGTGACCGAGAATCTGAAGGCAGAAAAAGCGACCGAATTTCGGTTGAATATCCCACGCGATAAACAGCCGTAATTGTCCAAACCGTCGTCGGTTTAGCTGACGATTCTGTTGCCGGAATGTGGCACCGCATCGAACTCAGACTCAGGCAAAATAAGTGGGAAATTGTCTGGATTGGCCGACAATCGAAGTGTCAGCCTAATCGCGGACACCAAAATTGGGCAAGCGGGCGCTGTAGGTAGAAAGGTCGATCGGCTTTTTGCTTAAATTTCTTCACCCCGCCTTCGTTGCGAGGAAGGAAGCTAGGACTTTACGCAACTGATGATGAAAAACAGAGGCCCTGAAAGATTCGCTACCGCTGACTCGCGCCAGCAATAAGTTATTCATGGGTAAGTCATGGAAGCAATGTGGGTTCCGCGTTATTCCCTGGCTGCGCGACAATCTTAAAACTATTTTCGGTGTCGATCGCTCTTTTAGTCAAAAAGAGCGATCGAACTCAGAAGTTTACTTGCACATGATTAAATTTCCCGCCGAGATGAATCCGGCCACAGGGGCTGAAATCTCAACCCAATTGCGATTTTCTCCATTCTTATCTTTCACTAACTGGAAATTCGGTACAAGCGTTACTTGACCGTTAGCCGGTACACCGCCTTTAACAGCAGAAGTCTTTGAAGGCTCAGTGCGGATAGCTAGACCCCTCGGCGCTACGCGAGGTTCTACTTGGCGGCACAGACTTACAGGACCCGTTGCAGGTGCAGGCGCTGGTGCTGGTGCTGGTGCTGGTGCTGGTGCTGGCGCTGGTGCGGGCGCTGGCGCTGGTGCTGGTGCTGGTGCTGGTGCGGGCGCTGGTGCCGGTGCCGGTGCCGGTGCCGGTGCTGGTGCTGGTGCTGGTGCAGGCGCTGGTGCTGGTGCCGGTGTTGCTGCGGGTGCCGGTGCTGGCGCTGGTGCTGGTGCTGGCGCTGGTGCTGGTGCCGGTGCGGGACTTGGGGAAGGGGTTTGACTAATGGTGCACGAACCTAAATTACTTTCGTCGTTGGGATAGCCGCTAGCTACATACCCTGTGACGGGAGCGGTAATTTGAATCCAGAGGCGACCGTCGGAGGCTTTAACCGAAGTAGCGCCTTGGGAGAGCGTTACCTGAGTGTTAAGTCCTACCCCGCCCACTCTAGGGGATTTGGGGTCTGGGTTCTGGCGAACGGTCAAACCTTCTTTGGGAGTGACTTTACGGCAAAGGTTCCCAGCCTGGGCTATTTGAAACGTGGCGCTATCTTCAAAGGAAATATTTTCAGCATCTTGACTGACAGTGGATGTTGATGGGGCGGCAACACCGATGGCATTCGCCTGCACACTTCCGGCTACGATCGCGATCGCGCCCAGCAATGCAGCGGGTTTATTCCAGCAATTCAAGTTTTTCATCCGTTCAACTCCTCACTTAACCACAATCATTATCTTAATTGCAGGTCAATATAGCAAAAAAATTGATTTGTCTTCCACCAAAAAGCTCTATATAACTTTTTTAGTACCGCAAGTCAAGTTTTATTTATATTATTTAATGTTTGGTGAGTTGAACGAAGACAAATAAAGCTGCTACGCCTATAAATGACTCATTATGGCAGAGCGGGGAAGGGAGAAGGCGAGAGTGTCCGAGTCGGGGAATGGGAGAGCGGGAAAGTCAAAACTCAACAGTTAACAGTTTAAATGCGGCACAGTTTGCTAGGAATCCAAGTCATCTGTTGTCCGCCAATATCTTGTCAGGTGTTCGTTAAACTATTTAGCTGTCAGTTGTTGCAGTTGAGTAATATTGTGCTGCTTTCCAGGTGAATTCTTGGCAGATTCGAGACAGAGATGGTGCTTGAGATGCTGCCAGATTCTGAGTGACAGGCGATTGGCGCGATCGACCCCATCGTCGTAGTGGGGTGTCGGAAGCCGGATACAGTTCTTCGATCTCCACTGTCGATCGTACCTTACTTAAACAGGACTTACGCACTCAAGGCCGTTAAATCAAGGGTTTGAGATTGCTTCACTACTTTATCTTCCGACAGAAAATCGTAGTACGTGGGTAAGTCCTCTTAAAATTGTGGCAAACAGCACCAATCGCTCGCCTTGACCCGATGGCTGGCGTCAATTTGATAAAATCTTCCAAAACGGAAACTTATCGGCTTGAGACACAGTTGTGTTTTTGTCGCTAAAGCCGCCCCGCCATCAGCGACAGTTGCTGTAGCTGTTTGCAAACGGTTTTGTTCCTGTGGAGACAACCAGCACAAAACCTCCGAACAAAACCAGCCCGCTCAAATCAGAAACCAAATATTGGCGCCAATTCTGATTTAATTATATTGCTATAGCGATCGCAAATGATTTGTAAATCATAAATCATGTATAATGAGGGAGGTGGATCTAAGTAGAAGTTAAGATGT